>NZ_DHEI01000109.1:12216-18513 GCF_002399805.1 Flavobacterium sp. UBA4854 | reverse complement strand
GCAAATAAATCTTGAGACTTTCTAAAAGTAGCATTTTCTTGATTATTTGCAGTTTTGCTTTCAATCAATGAAATTAGATTTTCAATTTCATTTTCTGTAAAAACATTATTTATGATTGAAAAACCTTCAGAGTTTATTTCTGCGTTACATTTCATTTTTAATAAATATATTATCGAGTTTTAAACCTTAGTGTCTTAGCACCTTAGAATCTTAGAGGCTCAAAAACTTACAATACTCTCGAAACCGTCAATCCATCGCGAATTGGTAATAAAACCGTCTCTACTCTCGGATCATCTTTCAAAAGCTGATTGTATTCTAAAAGTACTTTTGTGCTAACGTCATTTGGATGAACTGGTTCTAGAATTTTTCCGCTCCACAAAACATTATCAGATAAAATGATTCCGCCTTTATTCATTTTTGGAACAATCATTTCCCAATAGTTCAAGTAGTTTTCTTTGTCAGCATCTATAAAAACCAAATCAAATTTTAGGTCTAAATCTGGAATAATATTTATGGCTTCACCTAAATGTTGAAAAATTTGTTTTCCCCAAGGAGACATATCAAAATATTTTCGCTGAAAATCGATTAATTCTTCTTTGATGTCAATTGTATGTAATTGACCATTTTCTTGCATTCCTTCGCATAAGCATAAAGCTGCATAACCGGTATAAGTACCAATTTCGAGAATATTTACAGGACGAATCAATTTAGAAAGCATGCTTAAAACACGGCCTTGAAAATGACCGCTCAGCATTCTTGGCAAAAGTATTTTTTGATAGGTTTCTTTATTTAGTTTTGCCAGTAATTCTGGTTCTTTTTCAGAATGCTGTTCGATGTAATCTTCTAGTTCTTGAGATATAAAATGCATGTTGTAGTATCTTGTAATTTGAAGACAAAAATACAAAAATATCTGCTTGCGATTTGACATAAAAAAACCATTCGTTTTGCGAATGGTTTCTGTTCGGATTTAGATGAAGTTTATTTTTTCAAAGCCGCATCTACATCTTTAGCTGTTTTTACAGTTCCGTCTTTTGCTGCTTTTGCTGCATTTTCTACTTTTTCAGCTCCTTTTTTAGTAGCGTCTTTTACGTCGGTTGCTGTTTTCTTAGCCGCATTTTCAACATCATTTGCTGCTTTTTTAGTAGCATCTTTTACGTCTTGAGCTGCAGTTTCTGTCGCATCTTTTGCTTTAGTAGCAGCGTTTTCAGCTTTACTTACTGCGGTGTCTTTTACTTCTTTAATGTCTGATGTCAGAGAATCAACTTTATTTCCAAGAGTTAATTCGTCTTCCGCAGGTTTGTTTTCTTTTTTCTCGCATGATTGAACAGCGAATGCTAATAAAGCAATTACAGCTAAAGTCAAAATTTGTTTTTTCATAATTTCAATTTTTTTAGGTTGATAAAACTTAAAGGTTAAATGGCTGAAAAATAAAATTACAAATTTTAAAATGATTGAGCTCTTTGTAAGATTATTTTTTCTTTTGAGAGCAAAACAATTCTTGTGCCAAATTTTGATTTTTGTGTGCTTGCGGTTTAATTTTTTTTTACGAAAAATTAGTTTTTATATAGACTGAAATTAATAACAATATCATCTTTAACTTTAATTAATCCCGCCATTTTTACGGGAGCTTCTAATTCAATATCAGAGAATTTTAAACTCAAAGTTCCTTGAATTTTGTCGTCGTTATTGTATAATATGAAATCTTTGTATTTTAGTGTTTTGTCGGTAATATAAAAGTTTAGTTTGCATTTATAATTTTTCCCACAAGGTTTTATATCACTAATGGAAACAGTACTGTTTGGGAATTTTTTGACCTTTACAGTTCCTTGTAAATCTTTGGTCATTACTTTATTGCCACAATCAAAGTTTGACATTTTAATGTCGGTATTAAAAGTGTTTTTTTTAACTGAGTTTACATAAACAGTATCTTTAATGGCAAAGGTATTAGAGCAATTGTATTTGCCGACAGTTGATAAACCTGTGATTTCTATCTTTATTTTATTTATTGCCACAGCCGTATCTTCTGGAAAAAAAGTGGGTTTAGCACTTCCTAATAAAAAGAACATTGCTAAACCCATAATTAATATTGAAAATCTTGTTTTCATTTTTTTTATATTAGAACGCAATGGTTGCTTCGAATACTAAACCTTCAAATTTACCACCATAAAAGTTGTTTAGATTTCCAGTAGCAGGATCTCCTGTAAATTGTGAGTAATCTTTATATTTTTGATTAACGTAGTTTAATTTAGCTAAAATGTTTTTAGTCATAAACCAGCCAGCGCTTGCTTCAAATTTATCTACAGTAACCTTTTTAGCGTCAGCATTAGATAATTTTCCAGATACGGTATTGTATTTTCCTCCGATATAGAATTGTTCAGTTCCTCCAAATCTGTAAATAAGCTCTGAAGCATATTGATTAGCTGTACGTTTGTCGTCAGTACCCGCTTTATCGCCTCCTGAAGCTAATTCGATTGTTCCGAAGAATTCAAGTCCTTTATATTTTACAAAAGGGTTAATCATGTATGTCGTAGCCCAATTTTTGAAATTAGGATTGAATGTTGCCTCTGGAGTAGATGTCTTACTAAAACTAGTAGCAACATCAGTAGTAGTTGTAGTAACAACACCGTTAGCATCGGTTTTAGTAATGGTATTTTTGTAAGGATTATTATTCAATATACCCCAATAACCAAATCCTGATCTGTTAGCAGAATATATGTTTGCGTTACCAAGATTTGCATTATGATAAAGAGAACCAGTTAATCTTACTCTTAAATCTTCATTAAGCTGTTTGTCATAACCTAATTTGGCTAAGATTGAAGGGCTATGCGTTGTATTAGTGTTTGGTCCGCTAGTATAAAAAACTTCTTCATTACTTTGATTTAAATTACCATTTGTAACACCTAACATGCTTACCAATCCGTCTCTGTTGTAGTAAACCTCCATACCCATTTCTGTAGTGAAAGAATACATGATGTTGTTTCCAACAAATGCATTTCGGATTGTATTACCATTATCAGAACCTCTGAAGTGAGCATCACCAAAATTGTTCTCCATTTGTCCAATTTTAATTGTAGCATATTTCATGAAATCAGCCAGGAAATCTTTTTTGATGAAGTCTAATTTGTCAATTTGTAAGTACCCACCTTTTACATAAGAATCATTATGGTGTCTTGAAGCTAAATAAATATCTAAATTTACTCTTACCCCGTCAAACAATTGAGCTCCAATATACATATCAGCAGCAGGAAGCGTAAAATTGTTTTCAGTATTCATTAAGCGATATCCTGAAATTGTTCTAGTGGTAGTTCCGTTAGGAGTAGTAGTCGTAGTAGTAATATTAGCAGGTTGATCGTTGAATGAATTTGTTGCTTGAAAATCCATGTTGAAAGCACCACCAAGATCAATACTAAGGCCTTTAAATTCTCTAGTATCCTTTTGTACGTCAAAAACATTGATACCATCTTTTCCTCTAGAGATTTGGTTTTGCATGTTTCCAAAACTAACTTGTGCCTGAACAGCAAATGTGCTGATCAATGTAACGAATAGAATATAAATTTTCTTCATGGCGTTTATAAATTAAAGTTTAAATTAAATTTTATAGTCAGGTCTTGCCCTGTTTTTATTGTTCCAAGCATTGCTGTTGGCGATTTCATTCCGAAATCTGTAAAGGTGATTTTGTTGCTTCCTTGAAGGTTTAATCCATTTGCGGTAACAGTAGTTTTTACAGTAGTTTTGTAAACTTTGCTAACTCCAGCAATGGTATAAGTCCCGGTTAGTTCCCAAGTTGTTTCGTTTACTTTTTCAGCAGATTTCAGAACGTATTTAATTTGCTTGTTTTTATCTGTTTTTAAAGTTTCGTAAGCCACTTTATCCATACTTTTTTTCTCACTTTTAACGCTTTCAGCTAAAAGAGTTACAGTCAAAGCTTCAATGTCGGTTACTTTTCCGTTGGCAATGTTTAATGATGCTGTTCCAGTTCCAGAAGTCGATTTCATTTCCCAGTCGTGAAGTGTAGATGTACCCGCTACAGAAAAAGTTGATTTATCTAAAGTGTATGATTTTTGTGCTGTTGCAAAAGAACTGATTCCTAAAAATGCTGTTACAACGGCGAAAAGTTTTAATGTACTTGTTTTCATTTTTGTCATGTTTATATTATAAAAAATAAGTTAATAGTCGGCCAGTTTCTATTTAGTACTAAGAATGTTGTTTTTAACTTGTATCAAAGATCCTTCTATAAATCAGCTTTATACATGATAAAAATCATTGTTAAAATTTTATTAAATAGGTATTTAATAACTACAACGTTTTCATTTTCTATAGAATTGATCTGTTAAGCAAAAAGAGAAGTTTGATTTTATTGAATTGCTATTTTTTAACATTTAATTCGAAGAGATAAAATGTTAAAAAAGAACGTTTTTTAACATCAAGATTTAGCTTAAAATGATATTGAAGATTACAGTTAGATCTTTTCCTGCTTTTACAACTCCCAAGGCAGCTTTTGGAGGCGTCATTTCAAAATCGCCAAAAGTAATTTGATTAGAACCTTGCAAAATGATGCTTCCTTTATTAGTAGTTACTTTTACCTGAGTCTTATATTCTTTACTCACTCCTGCAATAGTGTAAACTCCTGTTAGATTCCAAGTGTTGTCATCTATTTTTTCTGCAGATTTTAATACGTATTCAATATATTTATGTGTTTCAGTATCCATGGCCTCATAAGCTACTTTGTCCATGCTGGCTTTATAGCTTTTTAGGCTTTCAGCCAATAAGGAAACACTTAAACTATTTATGCTGGCAAGTTTAGAATCTTTAATAATTAAGTTAGCGCTTCCCGTTCCTTCTGTAGATTTCATTACCCAGTCGTGTACTGTAGAGGTTCCCGCTACTTCAAAAGTTGAGTTTGCAGCTATGCTATAATTTTTTTGGGCATTTGCCTCTAATGCGATTGTTGTAAAAATAATTGTCAGTAAAAATGATTGAATTGTTTTCATGTTGATAAAGTATAGGTTAATCATTCAAATCAGGAAGTTTTAAGATTCAATTAGTGGTTAAAGAGTCAAAAGCTATCCTTATTTCTTAGACCAAAATTATCGCGCGCGCGAAGAACATGAAATGATAAAAATCATGGCTAAACTTTTATTAAATTATTATAGTAAAGAGGGCAAAGGCTTATTAATGCTAAGGTTATGCCCATTCTAAGGAAATGAAGTTTTATGTAAATATTTGTTTTTTAGTTTGTTGCGTGTTTTGGTTGAGAATGGCGATATTGGTTTTCTTGTTTTATTTTTTGAAAAGAAATCAAGAAAAAAAGGAGGTAAAATGCTTTAAGTTTTAGAAAACACTGGAAATAAATTAACTTTGCAGCATGCAAATGGAGAAAAAAGACATAAGAGCCTTATCAAAAGAACAGCTTCGCGATTTTTTTGTTGAAAATGGAGATAAAGCTTTCAGAGGAAATCAGGTTTACGAGTGGTTATGGAGTAAAGGCGCTCACAGTTTTGAAGACATGACAAACGTAGCAAAAGCTACAAGGTCTATGCTTGAAAATAATTTTGTAATCAATCATATTAAGGTTGACACAATGCAAAAAAGTAGCGACGGAACAGTAAAAAATGCCGTTAGACTTCATGATGGACTTGTAGTTGAGTCTGTTTTAATTCCGACTGAAACCAGAACTACTGCTTGTGTTTCTAGTCAGGTTGGCTGTAGTTTAGATTGTAATTTCTGTGCAACTGCAAGATTAAAGAGAATGCGAAATCTAGAACCAGGCGAAATTTACGATCAAGTGCTAGCAATCGATAAAGAAAGCCGTTTGTATTACAATCATCCACTTTCGAATATTGTTTTTATGGGAATGGGAGAGCCTTTAATGAATTACAATAATGTCATTAAAGCAATCGACATGATTACTTCTGAGGAAGGTTTAGGAATGTCTCCAAAACGAATCATGGTTTCGACTTCAGGAATTCCTAAAATGATTAAAAAAATGGCAGATGACGATGTGAAGTTTAAACTAGCAGTTTCTTTGCACTCAGCGATAGACGAAACGCGTGCGCGCATTATGCCTTTTAGTAAAAACTTTCCTTTAAAAGATCTACGAGAAGCATTAGAATATTGGTACAGAAAAACTAAAAGCAAAATTTCTTACGAATATGTGGTTTGGAAAGGAATCAACGACGATAAAGCTTCAGTTGATGCTTTGGTTAAATTCTGTAAATATGTACCGTGTAAAGTCAATTTGATTGAATATAATCCAATTGATGATGGTGAATTCCAACAAGCTTCAGAAGAATCAAT
>NZ_DHEI01000109.1:11410-12045 GCF_002399805.1 Flavobacterium sp. UBA4854 | reverse complement strand
AGAAGAAGCCGAGGAAAAGACATCGACGCCGCTTGTGGACAATTAGCGAATAAAGAAGCAGAATAAAAATATTCCGTTAGGAATATCTCGTTGGTAGAAAAAAAAAATTCATAATGATATTTGTCCCATAGGGACATTTGATCGGTTTTAAACGATAAAAAAAGCATTAAAAACGAGAAAACAATTCTTGTTCTTAATGCTTTTTTACTGGACAAAAAGGATGTTTATTTTTTCAAATCAACTTCTTCAGTAACTCCGTCTTTTGTTACTTTTGCAAGCGTATCACATTCTCCGCTACCATAATCTATAGTTGCCGTAGCACCATTTTTAGTTATAGAAACAATTCCTTTTACTGCAAAAGATTTTCTACAAGACGCATCAAACTCTAATGGAGTTGTAATTTCTGCCGAGAAAGTATCTCCGTTAGGGAAAGTTGTAGTGCCACTTCCGGTAATCATAAAGACATTATCATCCCAATCAAACCATGTGTCATAACCAGAAGTCATTTCTTTTGTTAAAGTTCCTTTTCTAGAATAAACTTTTCCATCATCAAAAGTAATAGTTAAATCTATAGAAGCAGTAGAAACTGGATGAGGTGTTACCAGCAAATTAGTCTCTTTAATGGTTCTAACAAT
>NZ_DHEI01000109.1:9695-11238 GCF_002399805.1 Flavobacterium sp. UBA4854 | reverse complement strand
ATAGTTTGTGTAGAAGAAGTAAAATCGTTTGCAAAAGAAACAACCATTTTACCTTTTACTGTATTTCCGTTATTTAAAGTACAGCCTTCAACACCAAAATCTACTGTTTTTGTCCAAGTATTATTTGTAAAAACGGTAGTAATTGTAGCACAGCTAGGAAGATAATTTTTTATAGGTCCGCTTGGTTTTGAATTTACATTGAGCTGAGAGCTAAATTGATCTTCGGCAATATTAGTAACATCTTCTACAGAAGCATCGATTTTAGAGTTGGCTATAATCTCATCGTTGGTAATCGCCGCTGTCGATCCCGATCCGTCATTTGTTTTTTCATCAGAATTACAGCTGACGAAAAAAGACATAGTAATACAAGTACTAATTAATAAAAGCTTTGTTTTCATAAAATAATAATTTTGGGTTCTTTTAAGTTAATGAATTCAAATCAGTATTAGTTAGAGCTATTTTTGGAGTTTTTTTTCAGGTTAAGGCATAAATTATTTAAATCCTAACCTAAAATACACAACGTATTTTTATTTAAAATAGTATATTTGGAGTCTAAATGAATATTACATCTCAAATAAAGCAGCCCATTTTTAACGAGATGGAACTTTTCGAAAAAAAGTTCCATGAGTCGATGACTTCTAAGGTTGCCTTACTAAACAGAATCACTTATTATATCGTAAACCGCAAAGGAAAACAAATGCGTCCGATGTTTGTTTTTCTTACTGCAAAAATGGTTTCTGGCGGTAGTGTAAACGAAAGAACATATCGCGGAGCGTCAGTAATTGAGCTTATTCACACCGCTACTTTAGTACACGATGATGTTGTTGACGATAGTAATCGCCGTCGCGGATTTTTCTCAATCAATGCACTTTGGAAAAATAAAATTGCTGTTTTGGTCGGAGATTATTTATTGTCTAAAGGTTTATTGCTCTCTATTGATAATGGCGATTTTGATTTATTAAGAATTATTTCTGTAGCCGTTCGCGAAATGAGCGAAGGAGAATTGCTTCAAATCGAAAAAGCACGTCGACTTGATATTACTGAAGATGTTTATTACGAAATCATCAGAAAGAAAACAGCAACGCTTATAGCAGCTTGTTGTGCGCTTGGCGCGAAAGCTGTAATTGAAGATGATGTACAGGTAGAAAACATGCGTAAATTCGGTGAACTGATCGGAATGGCATTTCAAATCAAAGACGATTTATTTGATTACAGCGAAGAAGCTATCGGAAAACCAACTGGAATAGATATTAAGGAGCAAAAAATGACTTTGCCTTTAATTCACGTTTTAAATACTTGTACTCCACAAGAAAAAAAGTGGCTGATAAATTCTATTAAAAACCACAACAAAGACAAAAAACGCGTAAAAGAAGTGATTGCTTTTGTAAAAGATAATAATGGTTTGGCTTACGCCGAAAACAAAATGGTCGAATTCCAGCAGGAAGCACTTGCATTACTTCAAAACTTTGACGATTCTGAGTATAAAGATGCGCTGACTTTGATGGTGAATTATGTTATTGAGAGAAAGAAATAACTTTTTAAT
>NZ_DHEI01000109.1:6369-9575 GCF_002399805.1 Flavobacterium sp. UBA4854 | reverse complement strand
AAAAATTGACTTTAAATATAAGATAAACAAAAACCTCTTTTAAAATTTTTAAAAGAGGTTTTTGTTTATAATGAAGCAAATTTTACTCTGCTGTTTCAATTTCTGTTTCAGATTCTGGTTTTTTCTTAAATTCATTGATAACGCCAAATAATGCCATCAAGCTAAATATTCCCCAGCCAATTGCCCAATATAAGCTGCTATTAGAAGAGTTTTTTTCTTTTTCCTTAGCTAATTCTGATTTTGGATTTGCAAGGTTAAAATCTGGGTCACCTTTAAGATAATAAACAGTCAATTTGTTTGATTTTGGAAGGTCAACATCAAAAGTATGTTCTCCTTCATAAGTGTTCCCATTCAAATCAAAATGATACCTAAATTTGTAAGTCTTCATTGGTATGCCAGCAATTTTAATCGTAGTCTCTTTATATTCATCATATAATTCCGCTTGGATTGTTGAATTGTCAAAAAGCATTTTTTCATAATTAGAGATTGCTTTGTTGTCTCCGCCTTTAATGTATTCAGTAGAGCAGTTTTTACAGCAAAAAACGGCAATAAAAAGAACTAGAATTGAGTAAAATTTGTCTTTCATTTAATTGGTTTTAGGTTTGTTTTTGGTAAATTTTTCGAAAGTAAATATAATAGATTAATACGTAAATAAGTATTAATTAAAAAAACTTGATTTTAATAACGTTTAAGGAAATTCTCAATGCATTTAAGAATGCTTAGAGATTAGTATGTCTTATGCGAGAAGTTACTTAAGTTTACATTAATAAGAGCCAATTACCCAATCTTGTTTTTGGAATTTATTTTTTTGAAAATTTTTTATACTTCATGCAACCATTTCAAATCGACAATCGTCTATGCTAATAGAAGTCTATTTCTAAAACCAAAACCAAAAGCTTATTAATGAAAATTATACCATTGCATCAAGAAGAAACCAAAATCATAAAGCTGGCTGTCGAGAACAATCGTCAGGCTCAGCAGCAGATTTATGGTAAGTATTCTTCGAAAATGTTAAGTGTATGCCGTCAATATATAAAAGACATTCAATTAGCAGAAGATGTAATGATAACGGCTTTCATGAAAGTGTTTACAAATTTGAAAAACTTTGAGCATAAGGGAAGTTTTGAAGGTTGGATCCGCCGAATTATGGTAAACGAATGTATTTCTTATTTAAGAGTTCAGAAAAAAGTAAAATTTGCTGAAGATGAGTTTTTTGTAGAAGAAAGCTTTAATGAAATTGACAGCCAATTTACCGTAGAACAGATTCAGTATTTAATTGATGCTTTGCCAGACGGGTATAAAATGGTTTTCAATTTATATGCAATTGAAGGTTACAAACACAATGAAATTGCCAAGATGTTAGGAATTAATGAAGGAACATCGAAATCGCAATTATCGCACGCTAGAAAAATGCTGCAAACACAAATTACTATTTTAAAAAAACAAGATAATGGAACCGAATAATTTTGAAAAGGATTTCCGTGAAAAGCTAAATCAACGAGAAATAGAACCAAGCAATAAAGCTTGGGATCGATTGGATGCGATGTTGAGCGTGACAGAAGAAAAGAAACCTACAGTTCGACTTCGCTCACTGCAAGATTCAAGAAAAAAATGGCTTTATATCGCGGCAAGTTTTGTAGGGTTTTTATTGATCGGCACAATTTATTTTAATCGTTCCGAAACTGTACAAATTAAGAATACACCAATAGTTTTAGAACAAAAAATAAATAAAGACACTTTAAATGTAGTAGGAGTAAATAAAGATGAGGTTATAAATATTAATAACCATAATCCGAAACGAATAATGAAACATGCCCAAGCTGTTGTTGAAATTCGTAATCAAAACAAGAATTCAGAACAACTTGCAAGTAAAGTAGAGCCTTCAACTAAGAATGATTTAAAAGGAGATAGTGCAACAGTTAATTCTTTTGAAAATAAGAATCACCAATCTGAAAATAAAAGCAAATACATTTCGGCAGAACAATTATTGGCAGAAGTTAATGGTAAAGTCGAAACAAAAACTACTGACGAAATAATTAGAAAAAACAGAAAAGCGGTTACAGTAAATCCTAACGATTTGCTTTTAAATGCCGAAACAGAATTAAATCAATCTTATAGAGAGTCTGCGCTAGATAAATTTAATAAAAATTTGAAAGCTGTAAAAAGTGCTATAGCAAATAGAAATTACGAAGAATAAATAAAGAATCATCAATCATCAATCAAAAAACGAAAATTATGCAAAAAATCATATTAATTATAATGATGATAGTTGCT
This sequence comes from Flavobacterium sp. UBA4854, assembly GCF_002399805.1. Lineage (NCBI taxonomy): Bacteria > Pseudomonadati > Bacteroidota > Flavobacteriia > Flavobacteriales > Flavobacteriaceae > Flavobacterium > Flavobacterium sp. UBA4854. The sequence goes on along the minus strand of NZ_DHEI01000109.1, from coordinate 7,301 downwards.
TTGGCAACTAAATTATCAGCACAAGAGAGTGGCAGTTATAAAAAAGTTTTAGACTGGACTTATTGGCAGCACGAACCTGTAAAATATGAAATGAATTTTGAAAAAAATCCGGAATCCGCAGATCAAAATATCTTTACAATAAAATCAGTTCAAAGCAAAATAAAAGGTTTTGGGAGTCTTACGAAAACCATAAAATCTAATTTATATCAGGATAAAACGCTTAAAATGACTGCTTATGTAAAGACAGAAAATGTAAATTCATGGGCTGGACTTTGGATGCGTATCGATTATTATTCTGCTCGTGTACTTGCTTTTGATAATATGCAGAACAGACCTATAAAAGGTTCAACTAATTGGACAAAATATGAAGTTGTTTTATTTGTGCCAAAGGATGCAACATCAATTTCTTATGGAGTTTTATTAGATGGAACTGGCCAAATTTGGTTTAAAGATGTAAAGCTTGAAGTGGTAGAAAATACTGTTCCAGAAACTGGAGAAAATAAAGGAAGAGATCCTAAAGAAATTTCATTTGAAGTAAGGGCAAAAGCAATTGCTGATCAAATTACAAAAATAACAGATGATGAAAAGAAAGCTTTAAAAATAGAAGTAGATTCATTAGATAATCAAGTTTCAAAAGGAATAATTTCTAAAGAAAAAGGAGAAGAACTTAAATTAAATAGAGCAAAAGTTCGTGCCGCTGCTATTGAAACAAATGTTGCTATCGAAGAAAATAAATTAAGCCAATTAGTTCAAGATAGAGTTGATGGAAAAATTGATACAGAAAATTCAAATAAAAGCAAAGGGACAAAAATTATAATTGGCGATTGTAATGATTGTGATAAAGAAGATAAAACAATCATCAATCTTACTTCTATGAAAGTGTATCACGGACAAAAAGATGTAGATATACGCCAATCAAAAAGAACTACTAC
>NZ_DHEI01000109.1:0-6185 GCF_002399805.1 Flavobacterium sp. UBA4854 | reverse complement strand
GTCTCACTTTTATGAATGGGGAATAACAGGAAACACTAGGATTTTAAAAGAAGATAATTTGTTACATTTTAAATACGGAATGTCTCTAATGTATAATAATCTCCGAGCGACAGACGATCGCTATTTTGAAAAAAATGGCGCGCAAACCGATTTAGTGACAAGCCCTGTACATTTAGACGAATCCCGATTTAGAAATGTATATGTAATGGTGCCATTGCATTTGGAGTTTGATTTTACTAAGAAAGAAGTTCGAGATGGAGTTAATTATTTTAAATCTCATAAAAGTGCCAGAATTGGTATAGGAGGTTATGCAGGATTTAGAGTGAAATCAAAACAAATTTTAGGTTTTGATGATGAGGTTGGAAATGATGTAAAGCAAAAAACAAATGGCAATTTTAATGTAAATGATTTTAATTATGGATTAAGTGCATATGTTGGTTACAAAGCAACAAGTTTGTATTTGAAATATGATTTACAACCTTTATTTGAAAAAAATAGTGTTGATCAAAATAATATTTCGTTAGGATTACGCTTCGATTTTAATTAAGAATAAAATTAAGTTTAGTTAGTGAAAAGGCATCTCGAGAGAGATGCTTTTTTTGGTTTAAAATGATTAAAAGTCCAACAAGATTTGCGTATTTTTGCAAGCTCTCAACTTTTAAAATTTAATACACTTTGATTTCACAAAGCACCATTGACTCTGTTTTTGAAACTGCTCGAGTAGAGGAGGTTATCGGCGATTTTGTCAATTTAAAACGCGCAGGAAGTAATTTTAAAGGTTTGAGTCCGTTCTCCGATGAGCGTTCGCCTTCGTTCATGGTTTCGCCAGCAAAAGGAATCTGGAAAGATTTTAGTACAGGAAAAGGCGGGAACTCTGTTAAATTTTTAATGGAACACTCGCAGTTTACTTATCCAGAAGCCATTCGATATTTAGCTAAAAAATACAATATCGAAATTGAAGAAACAGAACAGACAGAAGCAGAAAAAGCAAATACAGATCTTCGTGAAAGTATGTACTTGGTTTCTGAATTTGCGGCCAAATATTTTCAGGATGTTTTGATTAATTCTGAAGAAGGAAAAGCAATTGGTTTATCTTATTTTAAAGAAAGAGGATTTACCAATGAAACTATTAAAAAATTCAATTTAGGATATTCTCCAGAAACTTGGGATGCTTTGACGAAAGAAGCCCTTGGGAAAGGTTACAAATTAGAATTTTTAGAAAGTACAGGTTTAACAATTCCAAGAGAAGACCGTCCGTTTGATCGATTTAAAGGACGTGTAATGTTTCCGATTCAAAGTATGTCGGGTCGTGTTTTAGGTTTTGGAGGACGTATTTTAACCAATGATAAAAAAGCGGCAAAATACCTAAATTCGCCAGAAAGCGATATTTACCATAAAAGTAAAGTCCTTTACGGAATTTATCATGCCAAACAATCTATAGCCAAACAGAACAATTGTTATTTGGTTGAAGGTTATACCGATGTGATTCAGTTTAGTCAAGCTGGAATTGAAAACGTTGTGGCATCTTCGGGAACGGCATTAACACCAGATCAAATTCGTTTGATAAATCGTCTTACTAGAAATATCACTGTTCTTTTTGATGGAGATGCTGCCGGTTTGCGCGCTTCTATTCGAGGAATCGATTTAATTCTAGAAGAAGGAATGAACGTAAGAGTTTGTTCGTTTCCTGATGGAGAGGATCCTGATAGTTTTGCGCGAAAAAATTCTCATGATGATTTAGTTGCTTACTTAGAAAATAACAGTAAAGATTTTATACAGTTTAAGGCTTCGATCTTAATGGGCGAAGCTAAAAACGATCCTATTAAAAAAGCAGATCTAATTCGTGATATGGTTGCAAGTATTTCTAAAATACCAGATCGTATACAGCGTGAAGTATATATTCAGGAATGTGCTCGAATTATGGATATTTCTGAGCAGGTTCTAACAAGTACTTTGGCGCAGCTAATTCAGAAAGATATTGCTGAAGCGAATAAAAAGCAGAAACAGGAACAAAAACCTTTTGAGGTAGTTAGAAATCAGCCTGCACAAACAGGAACGTTTTCAGGAGGAGATCCAGAAGATCCAAGAACAGGACCGCCAGAAGGTTACGATTATCCTGGAGATCCAGGGTTTTACCCGTCACAACAAACTCAAAAAGTAGATATTTTATATGGATTTGAAAGAAAAGTCATTGAGGTTCTGCTTTTATACGGAAGTATAGTAGAAGATTTTGAAGATGTTTTCTTGAAAGCAGATGAAGAAGGAAATGTAAAAGAGGTTTCTGAAAAAAGGCAATATAAAGTATACCAAAAAATATATTTAAGCCTTCAGGAAGATGAGATAGAATTGTCGAATGTTTTATTTAAAAATATTTACACTAATATTATTGATTTTTATAATCAGAATGAGAAATTTAGTTTAGATAAATATTTGATGCATTTGGAGCCTGAATTTGCTCAGGAAGTAACCAATATTTTAATGGAAGACGAAAGGTTGACTATTCATAATTGGGAAGGACAGAATATTTTTCCGAAACAAAAAAGTGAAACAATTGAACAAAATGTTTCTGAGACCATATTTGCTATGCGATGGTATTTAGTATCTGCAATTATAGCAGAATTAAAGAATTCTCTTTTAACCAATCCGCAAGAAGACAATTCAGAAACTTTGAGTATGGTTATTGACTATTCTAAATTGTTGAATAGCTTTTCGAAGAAACTAGGACGAGTAGTAGTGCCTTATCACTAAAAAAGAAAAAACTCTATCTAATTATGATAAATCAAAATAGATAGAGCTTTATAAAGTTTTTCGATTCTCTTAAAAGGCTAAGATTTTCGATTTTTGATTAAATAATTTCTAAAGTCTTAGCTTTGTTAACTAAGTCAACCAAATTTGTAACGTTTAATTTAGTCAATAATCTTAGTTTGTAAGTACTGATCGTTTTTTCGTTCAGATTTAAGATTTTAGAGATTTCATTGTTTTTCTTACCATCACTTAAATAACGTAAAACCTCGATTTCACGGTTAGAAAGTTTTCTGTACAGACGCTCACTTTTGCTTTGTTTAGCGATAAGTGCCATGTTTTTGCGTACTGTTTCGTTGATGATAATTTTTCCTTCGTGTACTTTAATAATAGAATGACCTAATGTTTCAAGTTTTTCTGTTTTGTGTACATACCCAGAAACTCCTGCTTTAATTGCGTTTGGAGCGTACATTTGCTCAGCAAGATCACTGAAAATAACAATTTTTGTTTTTGGGAAATTTTTCAAGATTGATTTAATTTCAAAGATACTTGAAAGACCTTCTAACTCTAAATCTAGAATTAAAATGTCAATTTCCTTCGTTTGAAGGATATCTCTAACCATTGAAAAATTGCCGACATTGGCAACAATTGAAATTTGATCGTGGTCTTTAAAATAAGACTTAACGCCAAAGTGCGTCACAGGATGATTGTCTGCTAGACATACTTTAATCATAATTTTTACCTTTTTTAGAATTGTTCATGTTTTTGGAATGGTAAAATTAATAAATAAATTCTGTAATAACTCGCAGAGAATGTTAAAATGTATTATTTTAACGTTTTTGGTATCAAACAAACTGGAATTGGATCCATTTTATGCTTGTTGTTGGTGTTTAGTCGTTTATAAATTTCAAAGACAGATTTTTCTCTCCCTTCGAAGTCAGATGCCGATTTTCCTGACTCCGCGGCTAACATTGCCCATTCCAATTCGTCATAACTTGCTCCTAATTGGTCTTCATCTGTACGATTGTCTCCAAATAACCCGTCGGTAGGCGCTGCTGTTAAAATTGATTGCGGAATTTCTAAAAATTCTCCTAATGCGTACACATCAGATTTCATTAAATCAGCAATCGGGCTTAAATCTACGCCGCCATCTCCGTATTTTGTGTAAAAACCTACACCAAAATCTTCTACTTTGTTTCCTGTTCCAGCAACCAGTAAACCATGAATTCCTGCCAAATAATATAAAGAAGTCATTCTGATACGTGCTCTCGTGTTGGCCAAAGCCAAACTTACTTTTGCAGCATCATCTGTTGTAGGCACAGCACTTTTAAATGATTCGAAAGTTTCTGTCAAATCAGTCTTAACATCAGAAACATTTGGAAAACGTTTTTTTAACTGTTCAATATGTTCTCTTCCTCTTGAAACTTGGCTTTCTGCCTGATGAATTGGCATTTCTACACATAAAACATTCAGTCCTGTCTGTGCGCATAAAGTTGAAGTTACTGCAGAATCTACACCACCAGAGATTCCAATTACAAAACCATTTACTTTTGCATTAGCAGCGTAATTTTTTAACCACTCTACAATGTGCGTATTTACTTTTTCTGTCTGAATTGTGCTTTTTTTAGCCATAATAGTTTAAGTTTTAAGATGCAGGGATGTATATTTGCAGAATTATTTTGAGTATCCAATTACTTAAAATTCTGATAACACAAATCTAATTAAAATAAAATGAAAATTTATCGCTTTGCAGTGGTTCTATGCCTGTTTTTTTTGTCTTGCAACCAAAAAAGTAAGGTTGAAAAAGAAGTAGAAGAAATTCCTGTTGATGTTAAAGTAGAACGATTTGATAAGGTGTTTTTTGAAACCAAACCGGAAGATCTTGCGAAAATAAAAAAACAGTATCCGTTTTTCTTTCCTGGCAACGATGATAATATCTGGATTCAGAAAATGAATGATCCTATTTGGAGAGAAGTTTATGATGAAGTTCAGAAAAAATATGGCAATTTTGAACCTGTTCGCAAAGAGTTTAATGAGCTTTTTCAGCACGTAAAATATTATTTTCCTAAAACCAAAATTCCTAAGGTAATCACCGTTATTGGAGAAATGGACTATAATGCAAAATCAATTTATGCAGACAGTCTTGTAGTTGTGGCTTTGGAATTGTATTTAGGAAAAAATCATAAGTTTTATGAGTTTCCAAATTACCTGAAAGAGAATTTTGAAGAAAGACAAATTATGCCAGATGTGGTTTCTAGTTTTTCTTATCGAAATATTCCAAATTCTGTAGACAAGAGTTTGGTCGCTCAAATGGTTTTTGAAGGGAAGCGTCTTTATGCAAAAGATTTGCTTATTCCTGAATATACAGATGCAGAAAAAATGGGATATACTCCTGAGCAAATAAAATGGTGCGAGGAAAACGAAGCGTATATGTGGCGCTATTTTATAGAAAATGAAATGCTGTACAGCGATGATCCAAAATTGAAAGCAAGATTTATCGCTCCAGCGCCTTTTTCTAAATTCTTTTTAGAAATAGATAACGATTCTCCAGGTCGAGTGGGAGCTTGGATTGGCTGGCAGATGGTACGTTCTTACATGAAAAATAATAGTAATGTTTCTTTAGCAGAATTGTTTAAGATTGAGCCAAAAGAAATCTTCGAAAAATCAAAATATAAACCTAAGAAATAATGGCAAATATAAACTCAGAGATTAGATTTAATATAGAATTGGATGAAAACCGCGTTCCTGAAAAATTAACATGGAGTGCGCAAGATGGTGGAGTTCAGGCCGAGGAGGCAAAAGCAATAATGTTGTCAATTTGGGACAGCAAAGCAAAAGAAACAATGCGTATTGATTTATGGACAAAAGATATGCCGGTAGACGAAATGAAAATTTTCTTTCACCAGACTTTAGTGGCAATGTCTGATACTTTTAAACGTGCAACAGATGACGAAAAAATGTCTGACACGATGAAAGACTTCTGTGACTACTTTGCAGAAAAACTAGAACTTACGAAGTAGTTAAATCTCATGATAAATTAAATTCCAAATTCTGATCTTAAAGATTGGGTTTGGGATTTTTTATTTTGTAAATTGTCTAAGCAAAACAAATTATATGCTGTTTCCTTTTCTTGTGAGCCTTGTCGGATTGTTTTTTTTACTTGCTAATGCGATACGTTTCTACATGACCTGCAAAAACAGAGATGTTTTATATCGTATTATTACAGTTTATTTGATTCTTCTTTTTTGTGTAGAATTGCTTTGTAATATTATCGGAATTCTTTATCCTAATTCTAATTTTTTCCTTTCACATTACTATTTTATTTTTCAGTTCATCACGCTAAACTTGTTTTTTTATAAAAGTTTTACAAACAAACGATTAAAGAAGATTATAGTAATAGTGTTTATTTCGGTGCTGCTTTTTTTAGGATGCCAATATTATAA
>NZ_DHEI01000057.1:36653-44230 GCF_002399805.1 Flavobacterium sp. UBA4854 | reverse complement strand
CGTCCGAAACAAGTCAAAAAACAACGAAATAAAATAGACAATTTAATAGAAAAGTTTGAAGAAGTAAGCGATCAATTAGATACATAAAAAAAGCTTCGTTCAATACGAAGCTTTTTTACCAAAAACAAAAATTTAAATTCTAAAATTTCTATAAATTATTGCGGAAAAATATAAGTACCAGGAATAGCAATGATTGTTCCATCACTTTTTGCTTTCGCAGTTGTTTCCTGTTCTACTTTTCCTCCGATATAAATTTTTACAGTTAGAGTTTGATCGACAACACCTCCATGACCAGAAACTTGGATTCCAGCACCAGTAGTACCTGCAGAAGCAGTAAATTCTTTATTCCAAGGTAATTGAGTAATATCTACACTTTGTCCAGCATTTCCTGATTCCATATAAACAGCATCTATCTCTCCAGAAAAGTTTCCAGTTATTTCGTATTTAACGTCTCTTGAGTTGTTTTTGCCATTATCATCATTATCGCTGCTGCAAGAAACCGCTGTAAAAGCAAGAGTCATTACAATTGCTAAGGTTTTCAAAATTGATTTCATATTATATCTTTTAATTAATATTCAGATTTATAACAAAATTAGCCCCTTAATTACGAGAGGACAATACCTGATAAAATGTATTTTTTATTACCTGATATCAGGTAAAAGAGCACTATTTCTTTTTGAAAGTCATTAAGCTTTAATAACTTTGAGTAAATGCCACATTTATGAAGAAACTCTACGCCATTTTATTTTTTTTGTTTTTCACTGTAATTTCTCATTCACAAGTAATCCTTTCATTAGATGATGATACTGTTTATATTGACAGTATTGTTAAGATCACAAAAAACACAAAATCAGACAGTGTCAAAAGTTTAAATAGTTTTAGATTATCAAAACTATTTTTGATGGCACAGGATGCTAAAAAATCGAAAGAATATCTTGAACAGGCGAATAAATTAAAAGTTAAATATCCTTTTTTAAAAGATGCTTCGATTTTTTATAACGCTTCCAGTTTTATAGAAAAAGGCGATTTGGAAGGTTTTGAAAAAGCATTGCTTGAAGCAAACGATAAACTCAAAAAATATCGTAATAAAGAAGCTTATAAGCTTCGCGCCATTATACTTCAGAATTATGGCATTATGCAGCAACGAAAGAATAATGAGAATGCTTATATGAAGTTGCTTATAAATGAAGCCATTCCGATTGCTAAAAAAAGTGGCGATTACGAATTAATCAGTGCTTTAAATAAAGCTGTTGCCATTATTTTTATGAATAATGATGAGCGTGAAAAAGCGGCTGAATATCTAGATCAAGCGCAAAAGTATATTGAAAGCGCCACTATAAAATCTGCAACTTTAGCAGAGTCTAAGATGGAAACGTATATTATAAATGCTGAAAATCTAGTTGAACTGAAGCATTTTTACGACGCTAAAGAAATTTTGGATAAAGCTTATTCGACTTTAGAAAAATATCCCGCATCTAACTTAAATGATTCTTATTTTTATTCGGAAGGACTTTACTATGCCAAACAAAATAAACACGATGAAGCATTGGTAAGTTTTAATAAAGGAATTAAATCGGCAGAAAGTCATCAGAATGCTATTGCGGTAAACAGATTAAAATTTGCAGAATATGAAGTGCTTTTTAAACAGAAAAACTATGACAAAGCAAAAAGTAATTTAGAATATCTGATAGAAAAAACACCTTTTATTGTAGATAAAAAAAATTATTACAAAGAACTGTCTAAAGTTTACAACGCGACAAAAGAATATCCGAAAGCTTATTTTTATTCAAACAAATACAATGTTATAAACGACAGTTTAAACGATGCCAAGCTTAAAAGCGAAATTGTAGAACTTGAAGCGAAATACAAAAAAGCAGAAAGCGAAAAGAAAATTGGTCTGCTGCAATCTGAGAATGAAAAAGCGGTTTTGCAGGTGAATAATAATCGTTTGAATATGATGCTTTTTGCGGTGCTTTCGTTTGTATTGTTTTTGACGGTTTTGTTTTTGTGGAGTTGGAATAATTATCAGAAAAAGATAAGTTTTCAAAAAGAGGTAAACCACAAACAGGAACTCGAAGCATTAGAGAATCAGCAGAAATTATCTATTTCAAATGCTTTAATTGAAGGAGAAGAAATTGAACGCAAAAGAATCGCGAGAGATTTGCACGACGGACTTGGGAGTATGCTTTCTGGCCTTAAAATCCATTTGAATCTTGCAGAACGAGAAAACAATGAAAATGCCCCGAATATAAACGGAATGTTAAACGATTCGATAAAAGAGCTTCGTAATATTTCTCAAAATCTGATGCCCGAAAGTTTGATGAAATTAGGGCTTGAACATGCGTTAAGAGATTTGTGCGCTTCACATTCGACACCAGAAACAACTATCGAATTTCAGTATTTGATTAAGAAGACAACCTTGCCTCAGCATTTTAAAATAATGATTTTCAGGATTATTCAGGAACTTTTAAATAATTCTTTAAAATATGCAAAAGCCTCCCAGATTCTGGTTTCCTGTTCGCAGAATAAAGATGTGTTTTTTATTACGGTAGAAGATAACGGAATTGGTTTTAATGTTAATCATGCAGAAAAAAGAGATGGAATGGGCTTGCGAAATATTAAAAACCGCGTGGCTTTTTTAAACGGAAAATTAGAAATTGATTCTGTTCTTGGAAAAGGAACTTCAACTTATATCGAATTAAAATATAACCCAAATCATGATTATGAAGCATAAAACGGTAATAGTAGACGATCATCCGATTGTGATTTCTGGAATTGCAGGCCTGTTGTCGGATCTAGATAATATAGAAATTGTAGAAAAATTCGAATCGGGAATTGCGCTTTTAGATTATATCGAAGACAATAATGTAGATTTGATTTTAATGGATATTTTTCTGCCTGTTATAAATGGAGTCGATTTATGTAAAACAATCAAACAAAAATATCCTAAAATTGTAATTATAGGTATGAGCAGCCAATCTGAAAGAAGTTTGGTGATGCAGTTTATTCAGAACGGCGGAAATGGATATATTCTTAAAAATGCTTCTTTTGATGAGTTTAAAGAGTGTATTTACAAAGCAATTGATGGTGAAATTGTTTTTAGCGAAGAAGTAAAAACGATAATTAGTCAGCCTTTGTCTGAAGATTTAGAAAGAATTCCGGGTTTAAGCCGAAGAGAGCGCGATATTGCTCTTTTGCTTTCTCAAGGAAAATCGACTCAAGAAATAGCCGATGATTTGTTTTTAAGTTTTCTAACCGTTCAAACGCATCGTAGAAATATCCTTCAGAAGTATAAAATGAAAAATGTGGCAGAATTAATTGCTTTTCTGCTCAAAAACAACATGCTGAATTAAGTCAAAAATGGTAGAAAAATGTCAAAATGGCATTTTGTTAAAATGGTTCGCATTTTGCAGTTTGTTTTGTAAATTTAAAAATCAATCTAAAAACAGAAAAAAATGGGATCAGGATATTTAATTATTGCTGGAGCTATAATGTTGTTCAGCTGGCTGGTAAGTTCACAGCTGAAGAGCAAATTTGAATTGTATTCGAAGTTGCAATTAAGAAACGGAATGAGCGGACGCGAAATCGCTGAGAAAATGCTTGCCGATAACGGAATTACAGATGTTCGTGTTATCTCAGTTCCAGGTCAGTTAACAGATCATTATAATCCATCAGATAAAACAGTAAATTTAAGTGAAGCTGTATATAACCATCGAAATGCCGCCGCCGCCGCCGTTGCAGCGCACGAATGTGGTCATGCTGTGCAACACGCAATTGGTTACGAATGGTTAACAATGCGTTCTAAATTAGTGCCAATTGTAAGCGTAGCTTCAAACTTCGTACAGTGGATTTTGATAGCAGGAATTCTAATGATTAAAGTTTTTCCGGGACTATTATTAGTTGGAATTATCATCTTTGCGGCAACGACTTTGTTCTCAATTGTTACACTTCCTGTAGAGTATGATGCAAGTAATCGCGCTTTGGCTTGGTTAGAAAATAAACACATGCTAACACAAGAAGAACAAGCAGGAGCAAAAGATGCTTTAAAATGGGCTGCGAGAACTTATGTAGTAGCGGCAATTGGTTCTATTGCAACATTACTGTACTATATATCGATTTACTCTGGAAGCAGAAGGAATTAATTAGTTAATTGAGATAATTAGTCAATTAGATAATTTATAGCAAACCCGACAGATTTCAAAAATCTGTCGGGTTTTGTGTTTTATGAAGTTTGTCAGGCTGATCGGAGTCGAAGCCCTTATAGGTAATTAAGCCCCTAGACTTTGCTGAAGGTGACAGCTCGAGTGAAATTATCTAATTTTTAAATTGGCACATTCTCTAATTCTAAAGCTGTATCTGTCTATCAATTTGCTGATCTAAAGAAATAAAAGTTTCTGTTCTAGAAACCCCTTCGATAGCTTGGATTTTGTTATTTAAAAGTTGCATCAAATGTTCGTTGTCACGACAAATGATTTTAATTAAAACCGACCAATTTCCTGTTGTGTAATGACATTCTAAAACTTCGGGTATTTTTCTAAGTTCTTTTACTGCTTCTGAGTTTCTAGAAGCTTTGTCTAGATAAACTCCGACAAAAGCCATAGTATTATAGCCTAAAACTTTTGGATTAACGGTAAACTTAGAACCAGAAATAACTCCAGATTGTTCTAGTTTTTTTAATCTTTGGTGAATTGCCGCGCCAGAAATCCCTATTTTATTAGCTATTTGCAAGATTGGTTTGCGGGCATCGTCCATTAGATAGCGAAGAATTTCTTTGTCGATTCCGTCAATTTCAATTAAAAGGGAGTTGATTTTCATAACTTACAATTTGAAACTATTTTTTGTGATTTGGGTTATCAATAGAAATCAAATGTAGTTAAAATGCTGTACAAAAGAAAATTCCAAATCTCAAATGGTTAGTTTGAAATTTGGAATTTTAAAAGTTGTATATTTTAAAAGGTTATTTTCCTTTGTTGGCTTCTGCTACGTATTTTTCTAGAGCCATTGTCATAGAAGGAGTTTCAGGAGTTGGAGCAAGAATATCAATTCTTAAACCATGATCTAAAGCTTCTTTTTGCGTTGTGCTTCCGAATACGGCAATTCTGGTGTTGTTTTGTTTAAAATCTGGGAAATTCTTAAACAATGATTTGATTCCTGTTGGGCTGAAAAAAGCTAAAACGTCATAATAAACATCAGCTAAATCAGATAAATCACTCATTACAGTTCTGTAAAAAATAGCTTGTGCCCAATCTACTTTTAAACTGTTTAATGTAACAGGAGCATCTGCATTTAATTGGTCAGATGCAGGAAGTAAAAATTTCTCGTCTTTGTACTTCTTAATTAGCGGAGATAAATCTGCAAAATCTTTTGCTCCAACGTAAATCTTACGTTTTCTGTACACGACATACTTTTGAAGGTAAAACGCAACAGCCTCAGATTGACAAAAATATTTCAAACCTTCTGGCACTTTGTAACGCATTTCATCAGCAACTCTAAAAAAATGATCTACAGCATTTCGACTTGTTAAAATGATCGCAGTGTAATGATTAAGATCGATTTTTTGTAATCGAATCTCTTTTGCGCTAACCCCTTCTACATGAATAAATGGTCTGAAATCAATTTTTATTTTGTGTTTTTGTTGGAGCTCAAAGTAAGGAGAATTCTCCACTTTAGGTTCAGGCTGTGACACCAAAATTGTTTTCACTTTCATATTATAAATATTTTCTAAGCACTCCCTTTTGTAATCCAATAATAAAGAAAATAATAAGGGGCTATTTCAAGAGCGCAAAGATACAAAATAAAATAAAATAACTTACCGATAATTACGTTTTGATATGTTTTAATTGAAATAAAGTAAGAGTATACGCTAATACACAGCGAAATACCTATGATTGCTAGCGGAATAATCTGCGGAATATTGTTGTAATAAAACAAAACAGCATTGATTGGAAGGATTAAAACTCCAATATACGTTCTGTAAGTTACTTTTTGTAGGTTAAATAGTTCTACAAAATCGTCAATATTGAATGAAGTTGCTACAATTTTTTCAATTAAATACTTCCCTAAAATGAAATAAAGAAGGAAAGTGGCGATCTGAATAAACAGAACCCAATCGGTTTTTGATGCATAACCAAAAATATTCATCGTAAGCAGAATAAAAAAGGCAAAGGATACAATTTGCACAAAAAATAAACCAACTGTAAAGCTGTTTTTCATGTGGCTGTTGTCTCGATAAATTTTAGCATATTTATCAGAAAAAATAAGTTTACTAAATTCACTAAATCTTGTTTCGTAAGCAGATTTTGTCATGGCAACAACGGCAAAGGTCACCACAAATAAAAGTGTTGCCCAGTCCTTGTTTTCGATTATTCGAGGATGAAGTTGTTCAATCATAGCGATACAAAATTAGTAATTTTTTGATGCAATACTTTTATTATATATTTATTATGAATCAAATGCTATAAAAAGTTTACTTTTGCGGTGAAATTACCGAGAAAAAAATGAGTGATAGTATTGTCATAATTCCCACATATAACGAAATTGAAAATGTAGAAAGTATAGTAAGAGCTGTACTTTCGCAACATAAAGCTTTTCATCTGCTGATTATTGATGATAATTCTCCAGATCATACTGCAAAAAAAGTGATCGCTTTACAAGAAGAATTTCCAGGGAAACTTTTTTTAGAACAAAGAGCAAAAAAGTCAGGATTGGGAACTGCGTATGTTCATGGCTTTAAATGGGCTTTGGAGCGCGAATATCAATTTATTTTTGAAATGGATGCCGATTTTTCGCATAATCCAAATGATTTAGAGAAATTGTACGATGCCTGCCATTTTGGTGGAGCAGATCTTGCAATTGGATCTCGATACGTAACTGGTGTTAATGTGGTGAACTGGCCTTTAAGCCGAGTTCTGATGTCTTATTTTGCATCTGTTTACGTAAAATTTATTACCGGAATGAAAATTCACGATGCTACTGCAGGTTTTGTTTGCTACAAAAGAGAGGTTTTAGAAAAAATAAATCTGAACAAAATAAAATTTGTGGGATATGCGTTTCAAATCGAGATGAAGTACAGAACTTATTGTGCTAAATTTCAAATTTCAGAAGTCCCAATTATTTTTACAGACCGAACAAAAGGAGTTTCTAAAATGAGTAATGCTATTATTAAAGAAGCTATACTTGGAGTGATTTCGCTTAGATTAAGAAAATTAGTCAATTCATTATAAACCAACCGAAATGAACAGGATTTTAATAAAGAATGCCAAAATTGTAAACGAAGGGACAATTTTTGAAGGTGATGTTTTAATTGAAAACGATTTGATTGTTGAAATTGCAGACAGCATTTCATTAAAAACTTCAGATTGTATCGTTATTGATGCTGAAGGAAATTATTTAATGCCAGGCGCGATAGACGATCAAGTGCATTTTAGAGAACCAGGTTTAACGCATAAAGGTGATATCGAATCGGAATCTCGTGCTGCAGTTGCGGGCGGAATAACCTCTTTTATCGAGCAGCCAAATACGGTTCCAAATGCGGTGACGCAGGAAATATTAGAAGATAAATATCAAATTGCTTCTCA
>NZ_DHEI01000057.1:32007-36439 GCF_002399805.1 Flavobacterium sp. UBA4854 | reverse complement strand
TAGGTTCGTCAACAGGAAATATGTTGGTTGACAATGAAGCGGTTTTAGAAAAAATATTCTTAAGCACTCCAATGTTAATTGCAGTTCACTGTGAAGACGAAACTACGATTAAAAATAATCTTGCTGCTTTTAAAGAACAATACGGCGACGACGTTCCAGTAACGGCACACAATTTAATTAGAAGTGCAGAAGCATGTTATATTTCTTCTTCAAAAGCTGTTGCGTTAGCAAAACGTACTGGAGCTAGATTGCATATTTTCCATCTTTCAACTGCGAAAGAAATGGAATTATTTACGAATAAAATTCCGTTAGAAGATAAAAAGATCACGGCAGAGGTTTGTGTACACCACCTTTGGTTTACAGATGAAGATTATAAAACAAAAGGAAATTTCATTAAATGGAATCCTGCTGTTAAAACTGCTGAAGATCGTGCCGAACTTTGGAAGGCTTTAAACGATGGAAGAATTGATGTAATAGCAACAGATCACGCGCCTCATACCAAAGAAGAAAAAATGCAATCTTATTTGAACGCGCCTTCTGGAGGTCCACTTGTTCAGCATGCTGTTGTTGCAATGTTTGAAGCACATCATCAAGGAAAAATTACAGTGGAGAAAATCGTGGAGAAAATGTGCCACAATCCGGCTAAAATTTTCAAAATAGAAAAAAGAGGATTTATTAGAGAAGGTTACCACGCCGATTTAGTAATTGTTAATCCAAGTTTGCCTTGGAGCGTAAAGCCAGAAAATATTTTGTACAAATGCGGATGGTCTCCGTTTGAAGGATATACTTTCAAATCTAGAATAACACATACTTTTGTAAACGGTGAATTGGTTTACAATAACTTTAAAGTAAAAGATACCAGAGCTGGTAAAAGACTATTGTTTGACAGATAAAAAATGACTATGAAGAATTTTATAGTAATAATATTGGTTTTGTTTCTTTCTATAAGCTGTAAAAAGGATTTGGTAAAACAGCCTGCAAAGCTTATTGAGAAAGGTAAAATGATTGATATTATGTATGATTTATCTCTTTTGGAAGCAATGAGATATCAGAAACCTTTGTCTTTGGACTCGATTGAAAATGATCCGAAAATGTTTATTTTGAAAAAATATAAAGTAGACAGTCTTCAATTTGCCCAAAGCAACATGTATTATGCTTCAGATTATGAGAACTATAAAGATATGTTTGATGAGGTTAATAAAAGAATTTCTGTAAACCAAAGAGCAGCAGATTCTTTAGCTAAAATTGATGAGAAAAAAGCAGCTAAGGAAAGTAAGAAGAAGGCCAAAGAAGCCTCAAAAGATTCTATTCAAAAGCCAGCTCCACAAGTTAATGACGATTCTATAAGAAGAGCTCGCATGCAAATGCGAGATAGGACAAAAAAACTATAGTTTAGCGCTGTCTTTAATATATCGATGAATATCAGTAAAAACCGTTCCTAGAGCGGTTTTTATTTTTTCATTACTATACAAATTCTTTGAATACGAAGCTTTTGCTGTTGCTTTTGTGATGCTTCTTTTTATAAAAAATAAAGTAGAAAAAATTCCGTCTGAAATCCACAATATATTCATTAGAAAAGGCTTGGCATGAATATGAGGTCTCTTTACTTTTAAAACGTCAGAAACGGTATCTAAAAGATCTTTAAAAACAATATTGTCTGAGATAAGAGTGAAACGTTCGTTTATTATTTCGCTTTTCATCAATTCATAACTCGTTTTTACAACATCGTCAATCGATATGAAACCAGTGCTTCCAAGTGTGTAGAATGAAAGTCCTTTAGAGACTTTTCTATAGATTTCGCTACTTCCTTCGTCAAAAATAGCCATCATTTTTGGCGGTCCCAATATAACTCCTGGATTTACAATAATAACATTTAAACCTTCTTGATGTCCGCGCCAAACTTCCATTTCGGCACCGTATTTAGAAATGGCATAATCACTATGCGGTTTCTCAGGATTCCAATCTGTTTCTTCGGTAATATGGGTTTCGTGAGCAGCAATATCTCCTAATGCGGCAATAGAACTGATGTAGCAAAACTTTTCTACTTCTTTGGCGATAGCAAAATTGACTATGTTTGCAGTTCCTTCAATATTGGTTTTTCTAAGAATTTCTTCGTCTTTTGGTTCAAACGAAATAAAAGCTGCGCAGTGATATACTTGTTTGATATCGATAAAAGCAGTTTCAAGCGAAGGTATGTCTAGAATATCGGCTTGAAGCCAATTAATTTTTTCAAACAAATCTGCTTTTTTATACAAATCAAAAACCGATTTTGTCTTCTGAATATTTTTTTCTGTTCTGTAAATAGCCCGAACATTTTCTCCATTTTCAATTAAATGAAGCAATAAATGCGCGCCGACTAAACCAGTCCCTCCAGTTACTAATACCATTTTGTAAAGATAAGTTTTTGTTGTAAAGGTGCAAAGGTGTAGAGGGACAAAGTTGCAAAGGTTTTTTGCTTTTTGCCACAAATGCGCTAAGACGCAAAATTTTTTATTTCAATAAATTTTATGCAATACTTCCATAGTAAAAACAAAAACTTTGTGCCTTAGTGTCTTCGTGGCAGACTTTTTTGTCATTACCATTGACATTGATTACATTTGCGCAAATTATTTAAGAAAAAAATGAAGAATCTAGTTGAAGAATTAAAATGGCGCGGGTTATATCATGATAGTATGCCTGGAACGGAAGAACAATTACTAAAAGAAGCTACAACTGCGTATATTGGTTTTGATCCAACGGCAGATTCTCTGCACATCGGAAGTATGGTTCAGATCATTTTATTGGTTCACTTAAAGAATTTTGGTCACAGACCAATTGCTTTGGTTGGTGGAGCAACTGGAATGATTGGAGATCCTTCTGGTAAATCTGATGAAAGAAACTTGCTTGACGAAGTAGCTTTGGCTAAAAACGTTGCTGGAATTAAAAGTGTTTTATCTCGTTTCTTAGATTTTAATTCAACTGATGCAAATGCGCCAGTAATGGTGAATAACTACGATTGGATGAAAGAATTTTCTTTTATCGATTTTGCACGTGAAGTTGGAAAAAGAATTACTGTAAATTACATGATGGCTAAAGATTCTGTAAAAAAGAGATTTAGCGGAGAAGGAGAGGGAATGTCTTTTACAGAGTTTACATACCAGTTAATTCAAGGTTACGATTTTTATCATTTATATAAAAATAACAATTGCATTCTGCAAATGGGTGGTTCTGATCAATGGGGTAATATTACCACAGGAACAGAATTAGTGCGCAGAATGGGTGGAGAAAATGCAAAAGCATATGCTTTAACAACTCCATTAATTACAAAAGCTGACGGATCTAAATTTGGTAAATCTGAAGGCGGAAATGTTTGGTTAGATGCCGATAAAACTTCGGTTTACAAATTTTACCAATTTTGGGTAAATACTACGGATGTTGATGCTGAGAAATACATCAAAATTTTTACTTTCTTAGATAAAGATACTATTGATGCTTTAATTGAAGAGCACAAAACAGCTCCACATTTAAGAGTTTTACAAAAGAAATTGGCAGAAGAAATTACTGTTTTTGTTCACAATAGAGAAGAATTAGAAAAAGCGATTCAGGCTTCAAATATCTTGTTTGGAAATTCAACGGCAGAAGATTTGAAAAAATTGGATGAAGCTACTTTCTTAGAAGTTTTTGACGGAGTTCCACAAGCTGAAATCGCAAAAGCTGATTTAGAAAACGGATTGGAAATTATTACTGTTTTAAATGAAAAAACAGGTTTCTTTAAATCAAACGGAGAAGCTAGAAGAGCTTTAACCGCAAACTCAATTTCTGTAAACAGAGAAAAGATAAAAGAGGATTTCGTTTTAACTGCAAATGATTTAATTAATAATCAATTTGTTTTATTGCAAAGCGGAAAGAAAAATTATTTTGTGATTCGTGTTGTTTAAACAGGTTTAACCGTTTAATCGATTAATTGTTTAATCGATCCATGAAATCTTAAATTGAATATATAATTCCCAATGTTCGAAAGAATATTGGGATTTTTTTGTTTTAAAGTTTTGATGTTAAAAATGTAAATATTTTTTTATTAAATTTATCGCCTAAAACTAACCTAATAAATATGATTGGAATTTTACTTATTTACTGGATCTGGAAAGGCTATACTAATTTAGCTCTTGAATATGATAAGAACAAATGGGGTTATTTCGGGATTGGAATAGTGTCTTATTATGGAGGCACTCTCGTTGCAGGATTTCTTGTTGGAATTTTAGCTGTCCTTATTAGAGGTGTTGAGAATGTAAACGATGACAGTTTTAGTAATCCAGGATGGAATATACTTTTTGTGCTTTTTGGCGCTTTGGCTTGCTACGGAGTTTACAAGCTTCTAGAGAGTAAAGGCGAAAAAGAAAAAGCGCTTCAAAAAAGAGAAGGAATTGAAAGTATAGGTGTAGCAGAGGAGAAT
>NZ_DHEI01000057.1:19209-31837 GCF_002399805.1 Flavobacterium sp. UBA4854 | reverse complement strand
ACAAATCAACGATTAACCAATTTAAAGAACCATCAAGTTACATCCACGAATATCAGAATTATCAAAACGTCCTAATACTTCGAAAGAGTTGTTGGGATTTTTTTTGCCTAAATCTTGCGTAGCAATAAAAGAACACGAATTAATATTAGCTAAATCAATTACATTGATTCCGCCAGTTCTTCCGTCTTTTACATAGGTTAAAGCATCTTCTGGATCTCGAACTAAAATATGCATCCAAGAAGGACATTCAAAAACTCCTTCGCCAAGAGAATAAGCTTGCGCTAAAAGCTCCGTCATTCCATATTCTGAATGAATAGATGAAACGCCAAAACCTTTACATAAAATATCATGCAATTCTTCACGAATCATTTCTTTGCGTTTTCCTTTCATTCCTCCAGTTTCCATAATAATGGTATTTTGAAGGTTAAATTGATGTTTTTCAATCAGATCTAATAAAGCATACGTAACTCCAATTAAGATCACATTTTGGCCTGCTTCGTCAAGCTCAAGAAGTTTTTTGATTAAGTCGTCGTGATTGTGCAAATAAAACCCGCTTTCAGGCTGATTAGAGAGTTTTATTAAATCTTCGACCATGTAAATTAACGAAGAGCCTTCGCGTTCTAAATAAGACGGCAAAAGGGCTAAAACAACGTAATCTTCGATATTGCCATAAAACTGAGAAAATCCTTTGCGGTAACTTTCCTCATATAGAGAAACATCGGTCACGATATGTCTGCTAGTAATCATTCCGGTTGTGCCGCTGCTTGTAAAAGTTACTTGTACAGGATCTGTATTAGAAACTACATCATGACTTTTGAAAAACTGAATGGGTAAAAAAGGAATTTGCTGCAGTGATTTTACCTGCTGTGGATTAATTTTTAAAAAATCACAAAAGTCACGATACACTTTATTGTTCTCATGTTGAAAACGAAACACTTTTAATGCTATTTTTTCAAATTGTTTTTGACTTGAAATGGTAAAGATATCGCTGGCTGTAATCAAAACTTTTTTTTGCAAAGATATTATATTTAGTGTTTAGTCGCAGTATTCAGTGACAGTTTTCAATCTTGTTGTGCAGTAAAGTGTGTAAACTAAATACAGGCACTGAGTCTTAAAACTAAAAAAAGCTCCAATGGAGCTTTTATCGTATAATGAGTTTTCGGGTTGCCGATGCGTTTTGTTCACTTATTTTGATGATATATACACCAGGAGGTAATTCTGCAACACTTAGTTCTCTTGAAACTAAATGGGCTTGCAAAACTTTTTTTCCTAAGATGTCAAACACAATAATTTCTTTCTCTAAATCGTTTTTAGACGATATATAGACTTTGCCATTTGTCACTGGGTTAGGATACAAGCTTAAACCCTCAATAGAAGTAGATTCCTGAGTTTTTGGTAATTGCTTGCTGTCTTGCGCCGAAACGCTTACAGTGAAGAAAAATGCCAATAAGAAAGTAATATAAAAGTAGTTTTTTGCCATCGCGTATATTTGGATATTGTAAATATACAAAAAAAATTACAAAAAGTACGCCAAAAAAAAACATCCTAAAGAATTAGGACGTTTTTAACATTATGTGTTCGAAGTGATTAGAAACCTACTGACCATCCAGCAGCCCATGTTGGTTGAGCAATACCAGCTCCAGCTCCAGTTGCAGAAGCTGACTCAACAGCTACAGCAGAAACATTAGCTGAAGTTCCGTCTGTTTTCTTTCCTTTAGTTTTTGTAGCTATATCAGCACCAAATAAGATGTTTGTGATTTTTAAATCTGTACCAACAAAAGCGATAGTTTCATCGTTTTCAACATCAACACCAGTTGCCCAAGCAGTTACTACTACGTTAGAGAATTTAGCTTTAGTTCCTCTTCTTAATTTGATAGCTTGGTTTTCTTGGAAGTTTGCCGTAGAAGCTGTACTTCCAGGTCCAACAAGAGTTAAGTTTGTAATAGTTGGGTTAGAGATTGGAGCAAAAGCGTATCCAAATTCGAAGTTATCAGCTTCAATTCCTCTGTTTCCTTTTCCGAAATCTAATTTACCGTACCAGTTTTCGTTTGTTCCACTCCATCCTTCAGTCCAGTCAAATTGGTCATCTTCGTTACCGATAGAGATTAAGTTTTTAGTATTTACAGTTCCTCCGAAGAATTCAAATCCGTCATCAGCTCCGTAGTAAGCTTGTACGTTTTCAACAGTTGTACCTGAACCAACTCCGAAGAATGAAAGTCCGTTGAATTCTTTTTCAGTATTGAAAGCAGCACCAGCGTACTCAATTCTTAAATATTTAATAGAACCTGAATTGTCATTAGCAACAGTTCCACCATAAGTTAACTCAGCAACTTCAGATGTAGCTGTAGTAGTCTTACCATTATCACGGTTGATTGGTGCTTTTCCACAAATTACTAATCCACCCCATTTACCAGCAGCTTTTACAGAAGCAGTCATAATAACTGGTTTAGCAGCAGTACCGTTTACGTTGATTTTACCACCTTGAGCAACTGCGATGTAAGCAGCAGTTCCACCAGTTCCTTCAATTACTGTTCCAGCAGGAATTGTCAAAGTAGCACCATTTTCTACTTTAATAGCTCCAGTTAATTTGTACGTTTTAGTAGCATCAAGAATTACTTCACCATCAGTAATTTTTCCTTGAAAATTAGCAGGATCTGCTGTAAACGTAGAAGTTGGTTTTTTATCATCATCGTTAGAAGAACAGCTTGTAAGCAAAACTCCTGATAAAGCAAAAACTGTAACGAAATTTAAAATTGATTTTTTCATAATCGTTTTAATAATTTTTTTTGTGTTTAATTTCTGTTGCAAAGATGGATTAGAAATCTTTTTTAGGTGTTAAGCTACTGTAATTGTTAGTTTAATAAAACGAATAGTTTGTATTAAGGAAATGTTAATTTGTTAAGAAAATATTTTGAACTAAAGGGTAAAAAAAAGACAGCTTTTAGAAGCTGTCTTTTTTTAATTAAATATTTTTTCGGTTTAGAACTCGTAACTAAACTGTAGGCTTAAATTCAATCCTTTTTTGTAGCTCAAAACGCTTACATCGCCCGATTTGTTTTCTTGAACTCTGTCTATAGTTGGGTTAAGTAAGTTTTTTGCAACAAAACCAAGGCTATAGTTTTTGTTCAATTTCGATTTTGCAATAAAGTCTAATGAACCAACAGCTTTGTCAACTAAATCACCTTTTTCTAATGTACCAATTGCATTTACTCGATCAGAGAAGTAATTGTAAGCTATAGTTGTTGTCAAATTGCTTTTTTTGTCATTCCATTCGTTGAAGAAAGATAAATCGGCATTTAATAACAAAGGAGAAGCTCCTGTAAATTTACCTGTTGTGTTGGTAAAAGTAGTTGGACGTGTTCCTTGTGTTTCTTCTTGAACTTTTTCGTTATTCAGCTCTTGTTTGCTGTATAAGTAAGATACGTTGATTCCTCCAGTTAATTTTTTAGCATTTTCGCTATCGAAATTAAAAAGTGTTTTCTTGTATTCTACCTCTGCTCCAGCTACATAACCATAATCTCCTGAGTTTACATAAGAGATATCATTTGTAGAAGAGTTAATAACTACCTCGTTAATTGGGTTTAAGATGTATTTTCCGAAACCTGTTACAGAAAGAACTTCATCACTGTTCGGGAATATTTCCCATTTTAAGTCAAAGTTGTAATCATCTGAAGCATATAAAAATGGGTTACCAATTTTAGCTTGTAAAAATTCTTCGTAGATAAAAGGAGATCTTTCTTTGAATTGTGGCAATGTATAAGTTTTACTGAATCCGAAACGTAAATTTTGTTTTTCGTTAAGTTCATATTTCAATACCAAACTTGGTAAGAAAGCTGTTTTGTCTAATTTATCGCTTCCTCCTGCAGGATCTAACTGCGTGCTCCAGTCAACAGTTTGTGTAATAACTTCAGCTCTTAATCCTAAAACTGCAGTAAATTTATTGTTGAATTTGTATTCTGTATTTAAGAAACCGCCATTAATAGTCAAGTCTCCATTATATGTTTGTGGGTCAAGTGCGTTTGGAACTTCTGGTCCTCCACGGAAAGTAGAAATGGTAAAGAAGTTGTTATCCAAGTTTTGTTGGTTGTAGAATAAATCCAAGTTATTTGGGTCTACGATATCACCTGTATGAGAAACTGGGAATGTTGTAGTTTTAAAGTTGAATTGAGTTGCCTCAAAATCTCTGTTTTTAAACCTTCCGTTGTAGCCTAAAGTAAATTTTCCTTTGTAATCTCCTTCTTCATTTTTATTGAATTTGTAGTTTACAGATAAATTTGCCGCTAATTCGTTTTCCTTTAAAGTTTGAAAATAACGGTGGTTGTTTGGCGCAGATTGAGAGTTGATTACATAACCTTGGTCAAGAACATTCATAGTGTTGTATGTTCTGTCTGGAATATCTTGTTTTACAGTATTAAAAGATCCGCCCCAGTTAAATGTGCTTCTATCACTTAATTTGTGCTCTCCTAATAATTGGTTTACCCATAAAGCTGATTTTTCATATTCATTTCTTCGGATGTATCCGTTTCCTTCGTTTGCTAAGTCAACAATATAACCTCTTGATTCTTCTTTTCTTTGAGTAGAGGTATTGATGAACAAAGTATTGAAGTTAATCTTGTTATTACTGTTAATTTTGTACCCAGCATTAAACATTGCAGTGGTATTTGTATTGTATGAAAGATAGTTGTAATCCAAATCTTTTCCAGCAACACCAGCAGCATTAACACTACCCCTTGCAATACCTTCTGTTCTTGAAGCATATTCGTTTGTGAAAGATGCAGTTCCGAAGATATTGATTTTTCCTTCTTCACCAACTTTATAAGAATCACCACCTGAGATTCCAAAAGATCCTCCAATTGGTGTCTTTTTGTCAAATTGCAAAGAACCGTAATTGTATTGTGTCAAAGGATTATTTGGGATTTCAGCTTTACTAAATCCAAAAGCATTTGGTCCTTTTTGTAAAGTAAAGTTGTTTTCGCTAATAGCGTTTGTATTTATTTTTGATTCAAAATCAATTTTTAAGAAACCGTTCCCTTTGTAGTCTTTTGAAACGATGTCAACATTTCCTCCCGCAAAATCTCCAAAGAATTTTCCGTTGTATACTTTGTCGATAGAAACATATTCAATAATATCTGTTGAGAAAATATCTAAGTTGATGTTTTTCTTCTCAGGATCATTTGATGGAATAGGAAGTCCATTCATTGTTGTAGAGTTGTAACGATCTCCTAAACCTCTCACAAAAATATTATTGGTTCCTTCTTGTTTAGTAATACCAGTAGTTTTTACAACAGCATTGGCAACATCGCTCACACCTTTTTTAGAAAGTTCTTGTGCACCAATAGCTTGTTTAATATCTACAGCATTTTTTTGTTCTAGAAGTAAAGCAGATTCTTTTTGTTTGCCTCCAGTTGAAGCTTGAACCACTACATCTTTAAGAGTATAACTTCCTGATGAAAGTCCTTGATTAACCACTACAGTTTCATTTGCTTTTACAGCAACAGGAGCTTCTACAGATTCATATCCTAAAAAACTAAAGATTAAAGTATAGTTTCCAGGATTTACGCTTAAGGAATATTTTCCGTCTACGTCGGTATTTGCGCTAATATTTGTACCTTTAACTAAAACATTAGCAAATGGTAGAGATGCGTTGTTCATATCTTTGTCAGTTAGAACTCCAGAAATCGTACCTTTGTTTTGCGCGATCGAAATCGTACAGATAAATAATGCAATAAAGAGAAATCTTAAATTGAATTTCATTTTTTTCAGTGTTGTGTTTGTGTCTTAATTATTTTTGTGCAAAGAAAGAACCGCTCTGTGAAGTCCATGTTACCGGCTTGTTATGTTTTTGTGTTGTTAAGATTATCAAATTGTTACGAGATTAAATTACGGTTAACACCATTTTTTAAAGGTTCTTTTGTTAGTATATTTACCCTGTGAAATAAGAAATATCGAATGTTTAATGAAGAAGTTTCGATATAAAAATCTCAATTTTTGCTATTTATGAAAAAAACACAAACTAAGATTTTATTAGTTGACGACGAACCAGATATCTTAGAAATCGTTGGCTATAACCTTGCTCAGGAAGGCTACCAGATTGTTACAGCTTCTAATGGAAAAGATGCTATAGCAAAAGCGCAGAAAGAGCTGCCAGAATTAATCATTATGGACGTGATGATGGCAGAAATGGACGGAATGGAGGCTTGCGAGCATATTAGAAAAATTCCAGAATTAAATAATGTTATCATAACATTTCTTACAGCAAGAAGTGAAGATTATTCTCAAGTGGCTGGTTTTGACGCTGGTGCAGATGACTACATTACCAAGCCAATTAAACCAAAATTGTTGGTATCAAAAGTAAAGGCTTTGTTAAGAAGGTTAAAAGAACAAGAAGTTGTTACAGATACTTTAAATGTAGGCGGAATCGAGATTAACCGTGAGGAATACAAAATCATAAAAGGCAATGTAGAAATTGCTTTGCCAAGAAAAGAATTCGAATTGTTTTATCTATTGGCTTCAAAACCAGGGAAAGTTTTTAAAAGAGACGAAATCTTGGATAAAGTTTGGGGTAATGAAGTTGTAGTTGGAGGAAGAACAATTGATGTTCACATCAGAAAACTGCGCGAGAAAATAGGAGAAGATCTTTTTAAAACTATAAAAGGTGTTGGTTACAAATTTGAAGTTTAGTATTTCTATAAAAAGTGAACCAAATAAGTAATATAAGTTCATTTAAAATTATAGTTTACTTTAAAATAAAAAAGCTCATTTTTGTCAAAGTCTTGACTTTGATAAAGATGGGCTTTTCAAAATTATTATTTATTCCAAAAAAAAGTTATTTTTAAATGAACTTATATTACTTATATGGTGAAAAATAATCTTTAATATTTAACTATTTCAATGAAAATTAATTTTAAAAAAACATACAAATTCGCCATAAAATCGGCATTGTATATCAGTCTCTTTACAACAGCATTTGTACTGATGTTAATGTCATTATTTTATAAAAATCAATTAAAACATCAAGTTGCGTTTGGAATAATTTTCATAATCGTAATCTATATTTTTTCTTTTCTGGTTTTACAATATCGTGTAGAACGCTTTATTTACCGAAGAGTGAAGAAAATTTACGATGAGGTTTCGTTGCTAGAATCCACAACATTAATCAATCAGCCGATTAATACCGATATGGAAACGCTTTCGCGTGAAGTGAAAAAGTTTGCGACGGATAAAAAACTTGAAATCGAAATGCTCGAAATCCGCGAACAATATAGAAGAGAGTTTTTAGGAAACGTTTCGCACGAACTAAAAACACCTTTATTTACGGTTCAAGGTTACGTTTCAACTTTGCTTGATGGCGCAATGGACGATAAAAATATCAGAAAAAAATATTTAAAGCGTGCCGAAAAAGGGGTAGAGCGTCTTATTTATATTGTTGAAGATTTGGATATGATTACCAAATTAGAATCGGGAGATTTAGATTTAAATATTACTGATTTTGATATTGTTGAACTAATTCAGAATGTCTTTGAGCTTTTGGAAATGAAGGCAGACAAAAAGAAAATTAAACTGGCTTTTGAAAGCAAAAATGTACAGTCTGTAATGATAAGAGGAGATCAAGACAGAATTCAACAAGTGTTGGAAAATCTGATTGTGAATTCTATTAAATACGGAAAAGAAGGCGGTTTGACTGAAGTTGGAGTAGTAAATTTAACCAAGAAAAAAGTCTTAATCCGTATTAGCGATAACGGAGAAGGTGTTGAAAAACAAAACATTCCAAGACTTTTTGAACGTTTTTACAGAGTAGATAAAAGCGGTACAAGATCTGAAGGCGGTTCTGGTTTAGGATTGGCGATTGTAAAACATATTATTGAAGCTCATAAAGAGAAAGTTTACGTAGAAAGTGAGTTCGGAATTGGCTCTGAATTCTCTTTTACACTCGAAAAAGCAAATAAAACGACAAAAATTGACGTTAAAAAATCGTAACGTCAGTTTTGCTGAAAGCCCTAAAACAAAGGTGTTTAACAATAAATAAACATACGGATTTAGGTCATAACATTAAATTTTTATTATAGTAACATCTGGTTAATGATTTCTTAACATAGGTGCTCCATCTTTGCATCCTGAAATTAAGGGAATTACAGAACTAATGATAAAAAGAAAACTATTAGCCGTTTTATTACTGCTAACTTGTGCAGCCAATGCACAAGAAACAAATAAGCAAGAGCTGAATAAACAGGATGTAAAAAACGAAGTAATGCGTATTTTAGATTCTATAAACAAAGCAAAACTTCCGGAAACCAAGTCTGGAGGAGGAGTTGAAGAACATTGGTACGATAGAATCTCCTTAAGAGGTTACGCACAGATTAGATACAATGGTTTACTTTCTACAAACGATAAAGTTTCTTGCGAACAATGTGATAGATCTTGGGGGACTACTTCTACAGCTCCAGATGCAAAAGCAAATAACGGACTTTTTATTCGCCGTGCTCGTTTAGTGTTTTCTGGACAAGTACATCCGAATGTATTTTTTTATTTTCAACCCGATTTTGCAAGTTCACCAGCAAGTGGAATTAATAATTTTGTGCAGATTCGTGACTTGTATTTTGATCTTTCTTTCGACAAGAAAAAAGAATATCGTGTTCGTGTTGGACAAAGTAAAATCCCGTACGGTTTTGAAAACATGCAATCAAGTTCGCAACGTTTAACTTTAGACCGTGCCGATGCAATCAACTCTTCAATCTTAAATGAACGTGATTTAGGAATATTCTTTTACTGGGCTCCAGCCGAAATTAGACAGCGTTTTGAAATGTTGGTTAAAGACGGTTACAAAGGTTCTGGAGATTTTGGTGTTTTTGCTTTTGGAGTTTACAATGGTCAGATTGCAAATAAACTAGACGGAAACAGAGACTTAAATGTTGTGGCAAGAGTAACCTATCCTTTTGTTATTGGAAGTCAGATTATAGAACCAGGAATTCAGGCTTATACTGGTAAATGGGCTTTTACGGGAGAAGTTTCGTCAGGAGTTATTGTTAACGATCCTCAATATGTAAAAGATCAGAGAGTGGGAGCAACTTTCGTTTTATATCCGAGACCATTCGGAATCCAGACAGAATATAATATAGGAACTGGACCTAGATACAATACTCTTACCAATACCATTGACCAAACCGATTTGAACGGTGGTTATGTTTTATTAAACTATAAATGGGATATTAAAAAGCAGCGTATTTATCCTTTCGCCAAATTTCAATATTATGACGGAGGAAAAAAATACGAAAAAGATGCTAGAAGCTACGTCGTTAGAGATTACGAATTTGGCATAGAATGGCAGCCAATCAAAGCATTTGAATTTACTGCTGAATATGTAGTGGCAGACAGAAGCTTTGTAGACAGTGCACTTCCAATAAACAGACAACAAGGAAATGTGCTTAGATTACAAGCGCAGTTTAACTTCTAAATCGACACAGATTAGAAGCATTTGCTGTCGCAAAGACGCTTATGAAAACTGATTTCTTTATATAAAAAATGAAAAACCTCCAGCTTTAACTGGAGGTTTTTTTTATAGCGAAAAACAACTTATAGATCCGTTTTATCGGCGTGCAATTATGCAGTTTTGTCTTCAAAAACCTTAAATAGAGAATCCCAGTCAATGTTATTTTCAAATTGTGTTAATCCTTTAAACGATTTTACTTTTGATAAATCTTCAATACTAAAGTCGTCTTGCATTGCATAAGGCACAAGATTTTCTTCCTGAAGTTTTATGGCTAGATATTCCTGTTCATATTGACCAGGTGTCGGAATAAAAAAAGCTTTTTTGCCTAGTTTTGCCAAATCCATTACAGTTGTATATCCAGAACGGCATAAAACAAATTCACTTTCATTAAAAGTCTGTTCTAACTGTTTAGAGTTCATGAAATTATAATAGGTAACATTTCCTGATTCTCTTTTAGTCTGTGTTTTTTCTACAACACCTTGTACAAAAACAACTTTTCCAGGATAATTTGCGGCTTCTTTTTGCAGTTTTTCATCCAAGAAAGTACGTTGCGGTTCTGGTCCAGACAATATAATCATTAAATCATATATTTTTGGAGTATCCTTTTTCTTCATTCGGCTTAACGGACCGATATATTTTAGATTTAGTTCATTCGATTTTAAATGACCTAAATCTCCTGTTAAGTTTATTTTTTCATTAGTATCAGGAACCCAGCATTCATTATATTTTTTAATGAAATACTGATGGCATTTACTTGTAAACCAAGTTGTATTTCCTGTCATTACATTCAGTTGATGCGTAATAAAAACAGAAGGCACTTTCTTGCTGAAAACTCCTAATCTATTGTCTGAGATGATGCCGTCAATACCATGTTTTTTAATCCAATGATTGATCATTTTTTTCTCATCCAAAACGGCAGTAATCATTTTTGGAAGATTTTTGATCAGCTTCCATTTAAAGTTTTTACCATTCTTTGCATATTCAATATGGTAAGAAGGTAATTCTAAAGTTTGTATGTAAGGAAATTCTTTTCGCAATAAAGACAATGCAATTCCGTCTGAAGCAATAATAGGAATGTAATTATTCTCTTGAAGCGCTTTGATAATAGGAATGCATCTAGTGGCATGTCCAAGTCCCCAATTTAATGGAGCAATTAAAATAGTTTTATTCGCAGAATAATCTATGCTCATTTTTAACACGTTTTAAAAACGAAGATAGACAAATATGTTTTTTATGTTATTTCGAGGGTATTACTAAATTATTAATTTAAGGTTCTAAGTTTCTAAGATGCTAAGTCGCTAAGCTCAAAGATTTTCTGTTAAAAAAATTAAGCCGAACTATTAGTTCGGCTTAATTTGTTAATCTTAGAAACTTAGCGACTTAGAGTCTCAGCATCTTAGAAATTTAATCCTGAATATACGTTTTATTACCATTTTTGTTAATGTAGTATTTACCGCCTCTTGGTCCAGTATATACTTTTTTACCATTGTATTCGCCAGTAACTTTATCTGGAACAGCAGGTGCTTTTTCGTTAGTTTCCTTTAAAGTCTTAGTTGCCGATTTTTTAGCAGCTGTGGCATCTTTCTTAGCAGCGTCAGCTTTTGCGGTAGAGCTTTTTGCATCGGCTTTAGCTTTATCTGCGCTTGTTTTTGCTTTGTCAGCAGTGCTTTTCGCTTTATCAGATTCTACAGTAGCTTTTTTTGCATCAGCTTTAGCTTTAGTAGCTTGTTTGTCTGCTGTCTTTTTTGCTGCGTCTGCAGTTTCTTTCTTTGCTTTAGACGAAGCTGCTTTTGCATCGTCAGCAGCTTTTTTAGATTTTGTAGCTTCTTTTTTGGCATCAGCCGAAGCTTTGTCTGCAGTTGTTTTTGCTTTTTTTGCTGAAGCTTCTGTTTTACTTTTTGTAGTTTTTGCAGTTGTTTCTTGTGCATAAAAATTAGAAGAGAAAACAACCATTAAACAGAACAATACTAATTTTTTCATAGGGTTAGATATTTAAATTTCAATTAAAATTAAGCAATTTATTGTCATCTTTTTCGCAACCAATTAAAAATATGCACGAAGCTGAACATTTCCTGTATGAATGGTAGATCCAGTATCGCTTTTGCGTCCTTGATAATTTAAATTAACATCCAAAAAAGACGTAATGTTCTTTTGTAGAAGAAGTTTCCAAACCAAATTTGATCCTGCTTGAAGCCCTTCCAGCATCTGAAAACCTACAGACGAAAACTCGTTTCCATTAAATTTATTTTCATAAAAAGAAAATTCGCCATTTACGGTTACTTTCCTTTCGCCCGCATAAGAAAAAGAAGTTCCAATTCTGTTTTGGTCCAAAGTTTCGAAATTTCCAATTTGGTTTTTCTTGCTTTGAAGTTCATAAAAGAAATCCAGTTTGGTGTTTTTAGAAAATAAATAACTCACTTTGGGCGCCAATTGCCAACCTTGAATATCATAGTTTTTCTCTGTAAAATCTTTAGAAACCAAATCAGTTTTTATGGTTTTGCTAAAGAAATTAAACAGCCAGCTTTTTTGATATAAATGTGTGTATTGAATTTGATGCGAATAATTCTGGACGTTTTGTGAGCCAATAGAAAGTAAACTTTTGCCTTTGTTTACCAAATATGAATACGTAACAGAATGTTTTTGCTTGCCTCGATTGTAAAATAAACTGTTTCTAAAACTCGAATTCAGTCCTAAAATATTTTCCTCTGAGGAATTAAACGGATTAAGTTCTAGTTTTTCGCCTTCGCTTTTTACCTTTCGATCCATTATAAAAGAAGTCTGATTATAGAAATAAGACAACAGTTTTTTGAAACCTTTTTCATTTTGCCACTGTAACGGATTCAAAGTTAAGGATTGCGAAAACTTGTTTTGATTGGTTTTAATATAAATCTGATTCGGCAAAAAGACTCTCACATATCTCGCTTGGTCTTGGTAAACGGCAATTTCAAACTCTTCCAATTCCTGAATTCCGTTTCCGTTATAATCGTTCCAAGTGTAAACTCCTTGTCCTGTAGGTACTTCTACATAAGTAAATTCCTGTTGAGCGATAGTTCCAGAACTCGTTTCGTAAGTCGTTCCAATTTGCATGAGCTGATTAAAAAAACGATCATTGTATAAAATCCTTGAATTTAATGACGGTTC
>NZ_DHEI01000057.1:17185-19038 GCF_002399805.1 Flavobacterium sp. UBA4854 | reverse complement strand
GCCAAATCGGTCTTTTTGGTCTGAATTAATTTCGATCTTAAATAATAAGTTTGCGAATTGTTTACATGTTGCAATAATCCGTTTTGCAAACTATCGTTGCGTCTCTGGAGAAAACCAACTTCCACGAAAACTTTAGTGCTGTCGCCACGTCCTGTAAAAAATCCATATTCTGAAAATCTTTGGCTTAATGCCGAAAACTGATTGGTGATTTTATCTTTTTGTTGATTGTCTTCTAGTTGCATACTTCCTCCAACCCAATTTTTGCCAAAATGATATTTGGTTCTAGTTTGGTTTCTAATGAATTTTGAAGTCGAAGATGTAGCATCAGTATTAAGGAAACTTCCGCTGTTCTCAACTGTCCAATTTTTCAATTTGAATAAAGCATTTGTCGTATGTCTAACGCCAGAATAGCTTTCGCTAAAATCCAATTTTTCGAATTGATATGTCAATAAACCAATATTTGAAGTTTTATTTTTAGAGAATAAATCAAAATTTAAACCTGTAACCAAAAGACTTTGATTGCCCAAAAGTGTTCCCGTTAAATTCCAATCGCGATTAAACTCAATATTATACAAACGCTCAACCGATTTAAAATTTTGCTGCACGTATTGATAATTCGCGAAAGCATCTAAACTCCAACTTTTAGAGAAAAGACGTTTTTTAAGATTGGTTTTAAAAGCAATTCCTTCGTTGTTAGAATCATCAATATCAGAAAATAAATTTTGGTCATTGTTGCTTACAGCCAATTCAAAGTCAACCAATGTTTTCTCATTAGGATTGTATTTTCCTAAAAATGTTGCTACTTGAAGTTTTATTGGTGCAACAAGTTGTACGATTGGTTCGTAATTTCCTTGAAGAACACCGTTTATTGGTTCGACATATTGATAAATACGCTCAACAGAATTATTGTTCTGAATAATATAATTTCCTGCATTTGCACCAACTTGACTAAACCTAACGTTATACAAAACATCCGCTGGATTGTTAGAATATTCATAAACTTCGACCGAATTGACGAGTATTTTTTTGTATAAAATTTTATTGTCGGCATAAGTGTCTTCGTAAGCAGAAGGTGCTTTCATCAAATTGACATCATCGCCCGCCTGACTCAAAATTTGAACTTGTTCTGGAGAAAGATTTTGCTGTAAAGGCTGATTTTTCATGTCATTTTCTGAATACAAATAACCGCCAAAACTCCAATTTTTATTTTCGTGAGTTGCACCAGCGTAAGTGACTAATCGGTTGTAATTTCGTTCAGAATATTGGTATTCGACATTGATACGCATTTCTGAAGTAATGGTAAAAAGTGAAGTGAAGACAATTTCTCCAGCATTATAATCAATCACATAATCATTGTTTTCTCCTCTTTTTAATAAAACGCCATTTACATAAACTCGCTCCGAACCAGAAATTACCAAAACATACAATTCGCCATTCTGACCTTTTAATTTATACGGGCCTTGATTTCCTTCCTGACCTGTAAAAGTACTTTTGGCATATTGGCCTTTTACAAAAGCGACCGAAGCAAAAACATTGGTTTTGCTTGTTTCGGTATCAAAATCAAAGTTGGCAGAAAGTCCTTGAACTTTTTTATTGAAACTTAAAAATTGTGTTTTTCTATTTTCTAAAAAAACATCGCCGGCACGAATGTTCCAATCATTGCTGAATAGTTCAATGAAAATATTATCAAACTGATCCAGTTTTTGCGAGTAACTGCCATCTTGCAACGGAATATTATTGTCTTGGAGCGAAGCTCTTAAACTTACTTTATCTGAAAGTTTTCCTGTAATTTGTAAATCTAAATTGGAGTTTAAAACCGTACTCTGATTATTGCCAATTGTAACACCTCGGGT
>NZ_DHEI01000057.1:0-16978 GCF_002399805.1 Flavobacterium sp. UBA4854 | reverse complement strand
ACATCGCCACTTACAATCTGATCCGATTTGTAAAGACTGTATTCTTTGGTTAAGAAATCGGGATAATTAAGATAGTTGACAATTAAAGTATCTGAAACCGATGGATATTTTTCATTTAAAAGCAAATATCCTTTTTGAAAATCGACTTTATAAAAAGTTGAATCAATCGGTTCATTTTTAGTATTTAGAATTTGAAAAAATCCAGAGTTGATGGCTACTTTTTCAAGCCGAATAGTATCTTTTGAAACGATTACTTTTTTTGTTTTGTACAGTGATTCGGTTTCTTGAGCTTGAAGCGCAGAAAACCAGAAGAAAACCGTCAAAAACAGTAATTTTTTCAACATAAATACTTTAACTCTAAAAAGTCAAAAGTAGTATTTATAATTGGGAATTGTTGTGTCGGAAATTGTAGTTTTAGAGATGAGAAAAGAAGCGCCAATTCTTATTTTCCATATTTAATGAAAAGTAGAATTATTAAGGCTAAAAACGCGATAATTACAATAAAAATAGGATTAGCGTAATTGGCATGCCATCCAAATTCACTTATTCTTTTTGGAAAATAAGACCTTTTATCTTTCGGATTATAATAAAACATTCCCCAAATCCAATTATTGGGATCATTTTCCCATCGGTTTTTAGTTTCTTCGCTTAGGTCGTTAATGTTTTTCATAATTTTTGGAATTATTTGGCTATTATAAAGTTAATTAATTTCCATTTAAAAATAATATTTTAGCTTTGTTTAGGATATAATCAATTTAAATTATGGATACTAGTAAAGAACTTTTATTCTTTTTTAGTGCTTTGGGAGCTTTCAACGGAATTATTCTCGGAATTTATTTTTTCTTTTTTACCAAGAAAAAATACCTGACGAATTATTTCTTGGGTGCGCTTTTGTTTGCGCTAAGTATTCGTATTGCAAAATCTGTATTTGTTTATTTTCATCCAGAATTGCCAAAAATGTATCTCCAATTCGGACTTACAGCTTGTTTTTTTATTGGGCCGTGTTTGTATTATTTCATCAAATCGGCAGTAGATGAAGTGCAGATTATGCCCAAATCATGGAAATTTATATTGGCATTTTGGGGAACTTTAATCATTGCTATTGGTATTTTGTATCCGTATGAAGTATATCCGAAATTTTGGAGTGGCTATTTTATAAGAATCATTTATTTTCAGTGGTTTGCTTACATTGTATTTGCTGGCTACGAACTTCGCGGTGTGCTGAAAAAAATCTTGAGCAGAAAAGAAAACAATACTCCAGCCGAAATATGGTTTTCAATGCTTTATTTTGGAAATTTTCTCTTATTCCTATTTTATTTCTTGGCTATTATGGGAGCTTCTGCAGCAACTTACATAAGCGGTGCAGTAGTTTTTTCATTTATTTTATATTTAGGAATTTCGATTCTTTTGTACAGAAAAAAAACAGACGATTTATTTTTATTAAATGGAAAGATTTCCAATAAAAAAATAGAGGCAACAGAAGCAACAATATGGTCAGAAAAACTAGAAAATGCTATGTTTGAAAAAAGTTTGTATAAAAACCCAAACTTAACGCTTCAAGATTTGTCTAAAGAAATTAATATTTCAAGTCATCAACTATCGCAGTTTTTGAATAACAATTTAGGAAAGAATTTTACCAGTTTTGTAAACGAATTTAGAATCAATGAAGCTTGTAAAATAATTACTTCTACAGATAAATTGACCCTAGAATCTGTTGGTTACGATGTTGGTTTTAATTCTAAATCGACCTTTTTTGTCGCATTCAAAAAACATACGGGAACAACCCCTCTTAATTATCAGATTCAGGCTTTACAACCGTAAAAAGGAGTATTAATTTATAAATCCGTACTCCTGATTTCGCTTTTCGCAATCTCATTTATAGATTTTCAGATGACTTTTGTTTCAAATAAAAGTCAAACTGCTAATCATTAAAATTTATGAGATTTCTAAAATGGGTTATCCTTTCTGTTTTTTTTCTAATTTTTTCATCAATAGAAATAAACGCGCAACGCATAAAAAATGTTAAAGATAAAAGTTATTATAGTGATGATGTAATCCTCGGAAAAAAACTACCAAAGTCTGCTCAAGATACTGTAATTAATAAAGAAAAAGAGCACAATGAGTTAAATGAAGTGGTTATAAAAAGCCAAGCTTCATTGTTAAAATATGGAGCAAACGGAAACATTGATGTCAACGTAAATGGAACTGTTTTGGCAACAAGTAGCTCGGTAAGTGAATTGTTGGGAAGAGTGCCAAATGTTGTGGTTGCCGATGGAGAAATTAGTGTTGTTGGAAAAGGGGAAGCGATTATTTATCTCAACGGAGTTTTGATCAATTATGAACGATTTGCTGCAATTCCCGTTTCGCAGATTCAGAAAATAGAAGTCATTTCTAATCCTTCTGCGAGATATGATGCCGAAGGAAAAGCAGTAATCAACATTATTACAAAAAAAAAAAGTGAAAGCGGTATGATGGGCGCAGTTAATCAGCACGTCACAGTTTCTAAATTTGGAGGAACGCTTTATAATACGCTTTTAGATTTTAATTATTCTAAAGGAAAATTCTCTTTTGTAACCAATTACGGTCTGCAGTTAGGAAGAAATCGCGAATTGCTGTACACAACTAGAACGCGTCCAGATCCTGATGATTTTATGAAATCGGAATTGACAACCGACTGGGGAAGAAGATTTAATAATTATTCTAATTTCGGATTCGGACTTCAGTATAATTTTTCTCCAAACAATTATATTTCATTGGCTTATAGTGGCAATGTGAATGATTTGGGCGGAATTACAGAAAGTAGAAATTCTATAACCAACAATTCAGGAAAGAGTTTTTATGCCACAGATGTTGACCGAAATGATGTTTTATTAAATCAGTTCATCAATTTGAACTATAATTTGACAACCAGCAAAGGCTCAACACTATTTATTGGATCGCAATTTTCAAATTACAATCAAACCATAAGAGATTTTATCGATGAAAATAGTGAGGTTGAGGAAACAGATGCCGAAAGATATTTAAAGAATGATGTGGGAAGCCGAATTAATATAATTGCAGTTCAAGCCGATTATTCGAAGAAAATAAACGAAAAAACAAAACTAGAAATAGGAGCAAAGTTTAGTCGCGCGACGATAAACTCGGGAACAGATTTTTTGATTTCTGATGATGAAATAAATTTTGAGCTCGACGATGAGCTTTCGAGTGATTTTGAATACAATGAAAAAATTGCTGCCGCGTACTTAAATTATATCGGGACATTGAATGAAAAGGTTAATTTTTCGCTTGGTGTAAGAGGAGAAAAAACAAGTTATGATTTGTTTACAGATGCCAACGGAACTCAGAAATTTGATAAATCGTACGGCAATTTTTTTCCAAACGCACTTTTAAATTTTAATCTTTCAGAAGATTGGAAAGGGCATTTTTCGTATGTTTCCAGAATTACAAGACCTAGATATCAGGCTTTAAATCCGTATGTAATTTATCAAGATCCTTTTACGACGATTGAAGGAAATCCGAATTTGCTTCCAGAAAAAACACATGCTTTTGAAATAGGTGCGATGTACAAAAAGTTCGATTTTAAAGTTGGCTATACTTATAAAATTGATCCCATTTCGGCAGCCGCTTTGCGCGGAGACACGCCAAATAGTTATATTTTAAGGGCATTAAATCTCGAAAAAGGACATACTTTTTTTGCCTCACTTTCTAGAGCTTTCAATATTAAATGGTGGAATTCTGTTAATACAGCTAGCATTACATGGCAGAAATCGGTAGATAATTTTTATGCATTTGCTTTTAGCCCTGTAGAACCTCAAATTTATTTATATACTAATAATACATTTACGATTCTTAAACTTTTTAAACTCCAACTTTTGGCTTGGTATTTAAGTGATCGAAGCTATGGGTTAGGAAACGAAAATGGTCGTTCAACTATAACTTTAGGAATAGAAAGAAACTTTTTTAAAGATGCACTAAAACTCAATTTTACAGCAAACGACATCTTTCATAAGTTTATGGTTTCTGGCGATTATAATGTCGGACAAACCCAAATTTATTATCATCGAACGTATAGTACAGATTATTTTAAACTAATTGCAACATACAATTTCGGAGATTCAAAAAAGACAACGTATAAAAAAACAGAAGTGGAACAGTCAGAGAATAGTAGGGCGAGGTAACATATTATTTGATGCTTTCTGATAAAATCATTAAAACAATAATAAGTACAACGCAAAGAAAAACCGAATTAGGATTTGCAAAATTAATAGTCCAGCCTAGTTCTTTAATTTTCTTTGGAGGAAACATTCTTGCATCTTTTGGGTTATAGTAAAACAATCCCCAAACCCAATTATCGGGATCGTTATGCCAATTGTTTTTTTCTTCCTCATTAGGCTTTTGATTTTCCATCGTTAAGAATTATTGGGAATACTGCTATTACTTGTTCGCTTTTCCTTTTTTAACTGTATATAACTGATGAGAATTGCAACTGTAGATAAAAAAGGCCCAATTACCAATCTAAAATCAGAGTAAGAGATGTCTTTTATTTCTTTTGTAAGCAGCGGGCTTAAAGTTATACCAATGTATAATATATCAAAGATAATAAGACTGAATAAAATGTTTTTTCTGCTCATTTTGAGTTCTTTAGTAGAAAGAGTAAATGTAATCAAAAAACAGAGAAAAAACAGAGAAAATTCTTTCGTAATAAAAAAGGCTCCATATAAGTGAAGCCTTTTTCAATATTTTGAATTAGATAATTACCTTTTATAAAGCAATATTAGTCTAATTCTTTAGTCACAATTTGCATTGTTTCGCGGCTAACTTGTTTCAATAAAACTTCTTTGTTAGCTTCAACAGTTTGCGCAGCCTCTTCTGTAAAGTGACGGATTGTATATAAAGTTACATTTTCGCTGTATTCTACTTTGAATTTTTTAGAAAGAATAGCATTCAATTCTGGGAAATTTCCAAATTTATCTTCCACACAAACAGAGAAACTAATTGCAGAGTTCTGGATTAAGTTTACTTTGATTTTAAATTCGTGGAATAGACCAAAAATCTCACTGATGTTTTCTTCCATAATGAAAGAGAAATCAATAGAAGAAAGCGAAATTAAAAGCTGTTCTCTTTTTACGATAAAACATGGATATTGCGGTTCCAAATCAACTCCTTTAGAAACACAAGTTCCTTTTAATAACGGGTTGATAAAAGATTTTACGTACAACGGAATTTCTTTTTTCTGTAACGGCTGTAATGTTTTTGGGTGAATTACCGTTGCTCCGTAAAACGCCAATTCGATCGCTTCACGATACGAAATCTGGTTTAAAAGACTTGCATTTTCAAAATAACGCGGATCGGCATTCATAACTCCAGGAACGTCTTTCCAAATTGTAACACTTTCGGCATTTAAGCAGTAAGCAAAAATTCCGGCAGTATAATCAGAACCTTCACGGCCAAGAGTCGTTGTGAAATTATTTTCATCAGCACCTAAGAAACCTTGTGTAATATTTAATTGTTTTCTAGGTACATTTTTGCTGATGTTTTGTTGTGTAGTTTCCCAATCAACTTCTGCATCTCTATAGTTTGCATTTGTTTTAATGAAATTGCGAACATCAAGCCATTGCGTCTGAATTCCTCTGAAATTCATATAATGGCTCAAGATATTAGTCGAAATCAATTCACCAAAACTTACCACCTGATCGTAAACAAAGTTGTAATTTGGAGATTTATTATGAGCTAAAAAATATTCTAACTCGGCAAACTGTGCATTTACAGCATTGAAAACGGAATGATTTTCATCTTCAAACAAATCTAATAAGATTTGATTGTGGTATTTTTTTATTTCCTGTACAGAAGCATTTAATTCTGTCGATTTTTCAAAGTAATTCTTGATTACAACTTCAAGAGCATTTGTTGTTTTTCCCATAGCTGAAACTACAAGAATCACATCTTCATAACCTACTTTCTGTAAAACGTCATATACGTTTTTAATTCCATCTGCATCTTTTACCGATGCACCACCAAATTTAAATACTCTCATTTTTTAATTAATAGATTTTTAGATTTTAGATTTCAGATTCAAACCGAAACCTAGTATTTTGTTTTTTCTGCCACTCCCGATAGCTATCGGGATAAAATGATTTACATAGATTTTAAAATCATTTTAATCCTTATAATCTGTGGCTAAATATTTTTTTTATAATTTTTCTAAGAACAAATTAACTCCTGCTTCATCCATTTGTACAACTTGCCAGTCTTCTAGAATTCTTGCGCCAGAATTCTTGTAAAAATTAACTGCCGGTGTATTCCATGCCAAAACATTCCATTCCACTCTTCTTACATTATCTCTTTTTCCTTGTTTCATGATTTCAGCATAAAGAGCAGAACCTAAACCGGTGCCTCGCATCTTTTCTTTTACAATCAAATCTTCAAGATGAATTGTCTTTCCTTTCCAGGTAGAATAGCGATAATAATATAAAGCAATTCCAACAATTTCCTTTTGTTTTTCTTCGTTTTCGATCTCTGCTACAAAAACATGAAATAATGGTTTTTCTCCAAATCCGTCGCGCACTAAATCCTCTTCTGTAATGACAACAGCATCAGGTTCTTTTTCGAATATTGCTAGCTCCT
Source organism: Flavobacterium sp. UBA4854 (assembly GCF_002399805.1). Taxonomy (NCBI): domain Bacteria; kingdom Pseudomonadati; phylum Bacteroidota; class Flavobacteriia; order Flavobacteriales; family Flavobacteriaceae; genus Flavobacterium; species Flavobacterium sp. UBA4854. The sequence continues at coordinate 10,354 of NZ_DHEI01000057.1, read as the reverse complement.
GAATAAGCCCTAACACCGATTTCATATCTTCAGGATTTCCTTTTCTAATATTCATATATTCCTATTTTTAACTATTTAATATCTAAAAAAGCCTCATTTTAAGTAGTGCTTTTTGCAGATTATTAGCAAATATACAATAGTAGCAAACTAACAAAATAATTTTTAAATCATTCTCACAAAATAAGCGATATTTGTGACTTAAAAATAAAACTATAACGATTTAGAAATGGAAGAACGCAATAAAACACTGGGAGAGTTTATTATTGAGAACCAAAAAGCATTTCAGTATTCGTCGGGAGAACTCTCGCGAATTATCAACTCTATTCGATTGGCAGCAAAAGTGGTCAATCATAAAGTAAACCAAGCGGGTTTAGTAGATATTGTGGGAGCCGCAGGCGAACAGAATATTCAAGGTGAAGACCAGCAAAAATTAGATGTCTATGCAAACGAAGTATTTATCCAGACGTTAATAAACCGTGAGATTGTCTGTGGTATTGCTTCTGAAGAAAACGACGATTTTATTACTGTTCAGGGGAGCGACAACAGTCATAATAATAAGTACGTGATCTTAATGGATCCGCTTGACGGATCTTCAAACATTGATGTAAATGTTTCTGTGGGAACTATCTTTTCTGTTTTCAGAAGAGTAACTCCAATAGGAACTCCGGTAACTAGCGAGGATTTTTTACAACCGGGAATCAATCAAGTTGCAGCAGGCTATGTAATTTATGGAACTTCAACGATGTTGGTTTATACTACTGGACATGGCGTGAATGGTTTTACGTTAAATCCAGCGATAGGTACATTTTATCTTTCGCACCCAAACATGAAATTTCCAGAAAACGGAAATATCTATTCGGTAAACGAAGGAAATTATGTTCATTTTCCGCAGGGAGTAAAAAATTATATTAAGTATTGCCAGCGAGAAGAAGGAGATAGACCTTATACTTCAAGGTATATAGGAAGTTTGGTAGCCGATTTTCATCGAAATATGATAAAAGGAGGTGTTTATATTTATCCGACAAGTTCAAAAGCGCCAAAAGGAAAATTACGTTTGTTGTACGAATGTAATCCGATGGCATTTTTAGCAGAACAGGCGGGAGGAAAAGCAACAGATGGTTTTGGAAGAATTCTAGAAATTCAACCAACCGAATTGCACCAAAGAGTTCCTTTCTTCTGCGGAAGTTATAATATGGTAGAAAAAGCCGAGGAATTTATGGCTGAATAGTATTCAGTCTCAGATAATCCTAACACGTCGTAAGCTTGTTAGGATTTTTTGCTTGAAACAAGTATCTAAAAGTAATATTATTCTTATTTTTGTGTGTTAATAATAAAAATTTGTTTTTTATGACTGTTGAGGATTTTATTGAAAAATTAGAAGGATGGATAAATCATGCTGTGGATCAAGACGATAAATATGCATTTCAGGATCCAGCATATGATCTTATTGAAGAAATAGAAGATTCGAAAGAAGCTTTTGATTTTGTAGAACCAATATTTCATTTAATTGAGAGAAGTCCAGAAATCGATTATGGAGCACCTGGACCTTTTGGAAGTTTTTTAGAAAAATTTTACCATAAAGGTTATGAAGAGAAATTAATAGATTCTTTGAAACGTCAGCCAAAAGAATACACGGTTTTTCTATTACATCGATTAAGCAACGATACAAAAAATCCAAAGGTTGAGGAATATAAAAAGATCCTTAAATCATTTGAAAATTGATTGCATATTTAAAAAAAGAAACCCGATAAAATCAATTATCGGGTTTCTTTTTTTTAATTAATTCTTAAAGAAGAATATTATTTATGCATATGTTGCATTTCATAGATAAAAGTATCTGCATCCACTTTTTTGTCAACCAATGACAATGCTTTTGCAATAATGTAATCTACGTTGCTTGGTGTAAATCCAAGGGCAACACTTATCTTTTTTAGAAGCACTTCTTGTTTATCTTCAAGATGGTGATCAACATGAACCATTCTTGTTAAATCATATAAACGTTCTAAACGTTGAACGTAAGAATACGGTGGATTGATCGGATATTTTAAAGGATCGCTAAGAATTTCTTCGTATTCCGATTCTGTAATTTCTAAACGAGCAGCAAGTTTGTCTAAAAAGGCTTTTTCTTCTGGATATACAACTCCATCTGCTAGTGCTACACGTACGATAGCAGAAAAGTGTCCTTTATTTCTTTGCTTGAATTCGCTATCAAATAATTCTGAAAATGACATAATTAAAAGTATTTTTGTTAAACAAAGATAAATTTTATTTTAATTTAACAATTTTAAAATTCTCATAAATTTAACTTTTCTTTATTGAAGGATTTGGCGTCTTGAATATTTAAGTTTGAAAATTAATCGTAAGTTTACAGCCCCTAATTATTTAATTGCAATACACCTATGTCACAATTTTGGATTTATTTTCAAATAGGATTAAAACACGTTTTAGATATCAATGCTTACGATCACGTTCTTTTTTTAATCGCCTTAACCGTTCCGTATTTATTTAAAGACTGGAAAAGGATTTTTTTATTGGTTTCTCTTTTTACAATTGGTCATACTTTGGCTTTAATTCTTTCTGTTTACGGAATAATTGCCATAAAAGTAAATATTGTAGAATTCCTGATTCCGATTACAATTCTCGTAACAGCTCTTTATCATTTATTTACAGCAGGAAAGACCTCAAAAAATGATGGCGTAAATCTGGTATTTTTCATAACTTTATTCTTTGGAATTATTCACGGACTAGGTTTTTCTAATTATTTCAAAACAATTTTAGGAGGTTCTGCAACCTCAAAATTGTTACCTTTGGGAGAGTTTGCCTTAGGAATAGAAGCTGCTCAACTAGTAGTAGTTTTTGTTGTTCTGGTAATTTCATATATAGTGCAGACTGTTTTTCGTTTTTCAAAACGCGACTGGGCACTTGTAATGTCGGCTTTTATTATTGGAGTTGTAATCCCGATGATTATTGAAAGCCCAATTTGGAACAGATAAATTAAATGGAAGTAAAAAAACGGAATAAATACGATAAAGCATATCTGAGAATTGCAAAAGAGTGGAGTTTGCTTTCTTATTGTAAACGAAAACAAGTTGGAGCCATTATCGTAAAAGACAGAATGATTATCTCTGATGGTTATAATGGTACGCCATCTGGATTTGAAAATTGCTGCGAAGACGAAGACGGATTAACCCGCTGGGATGTTTTACACGCCGAAGCAAATGCCATTCTAAAAGTAGCCAGATCGACTCAGTCTTGTGAAGGCGCAACATTGTATATTACGCTTTCGCCTTGCAAAGAATGCAGTAAATTAATACATCAGTCAGGAATAAAAAGAGTGGTTTACAAAGATGGATATCGTGACGATTCTGGAATTCAATTTTTAATAAAAGCAGGTGTAGAAGTCGAACATATTCCTGTTTTGGAAGAGTAATGAAATTTAACTCAAAATATTTGCCAATAGTAATAGGAGCAACTTTTGCCCTTGGTACAATTGCCGGTAGCGTTATGAATGCTCCTGCAAGCGACCAACTTTTGGCCAAAAATTACTCTAAAACCAAGCTTAATAAACTTATTGATTTTATCAATACCGAATATGTTGATAGCGTCAATACCGATTCGATTGTAAACCTTACAGTCGATAATATTCTTTCTAAATTAGATCCGCATTCAGTTTATATTCCGCCAAGTGAACAGGCTGAGGTTGCCGAAAGCATGAAAGGAGATTTCGTCGGAATCGGAATCAATTTTTATATGTATAAAGATTCGGTAGCGATTATAAAGCCAGTTGAAAACGGTCCTTCAGCTAAAGCGGGAATAAAATCTGGCGATCGTATTTTATTTGCTGGAAAAACCAAATTATATGGCAGAAAACTGCCTTCTGATAGTTTGTTTTCTAAATTAAAAGGTCTTCAAGGTTCAGAAATTGAATTGACTGTTTTTAGAAAATCAGAACAAAAGAAATTAAAGTTTAAAGTAAAACGAGATATCATTCCGATTAAGAGTGTTGATGCTTCTTTATTAGTTGGGGACAATGTAGGTTACATCAAAATAAACCGTTTTGCAGAAACTACTTTCAACGAGTTCAAAACAGGTTTAACAAGATTAAAACAAAAAGGAATTAAGTCCCTTGTAATTGACCTTCGCGATAACGGAGGCGGTTATATGGAAGAAGCAATTGCAATTGCAGATGAATTTTTGAAAGACAAACAATTAATCGTTTTCACAAAAAGTAAAAACGGTTCTACCGAAAAAACATACGCCACAAAAGCGGGAAGTTTTGAAACTGGAAAAGTGTATGTTTTAATTAATGAAAATAGTGCTTCTGCAAGCGAAATCTTAGCTGGAGCAATTCAAGATAATGATCGCGGAACAATTGTCGGAAGACGCTCTTTTGGAAAAGGCCTAGTTCAAAGAGAAATGGATTTCAATGACGGATCTGCAGTACGATTAACTGTAGCACGTTATTATACTCCGACAGGAAGATCCATTCAGAAGCCATATAAAAAAGGAAATGAAGAATATTTTAAAGAATCTGAATCTAGAATCGCAACAGGCGAATTGTATGCAAAAGATAGCATAAAAGTGGCCGATTCTTTAAAATTTAAAACTCCGAAAGGTAAAATTGTTTACGGTGGCGGCGGAATTGTTCCTGATGTTTTTGTTCCAATCGAAGCAGAGCACGGAAATGAAAATGTTGCTTATTTATTGCAAACAGGAATTGTTGGCCATTTTGTTTTTGAAGAATTAGACAAAAACAGAAATGCTTTTGCAGGAGATAGTTTTGCTGGGTTTTTAGCTAAAATGAAAACTTCAGATGTGTATTTCAAAAAATTCAAGAATTATATCCTGATGACAGGTTTAGATTTAAAATTGGATAAAACGAAAGCACTTGTGAACCGTTATATTACCGCTGAATTCGCTCGACAGCTGTATGGAGAATTGTATTATTATGATGTAATCTTAAAAGAAGATGCCATGATGAAAACAATTCTAGCTCCAAAGAAATAACTTCAATCTTTATATCATGAAAATAGAAACCGTTGTTAATGCAGAAATCGAACTTCTAACTGCCATTAAAAAATCGGATGTTTTGGCTTTGGATACAATTCTTCATGATGATTTATTGTTCAACATGCCAGACGGACAAACCATCACTAAAGATTTCGATTTGCAGACCTACCGTTCTGGAAAGATTAAAATTGATTCTTTGGAAGGTTCTGATCAAATCGTTAATATAATTGGAGATTCGGCCGTAGTTACTGTTACAGTCGCATTAAATGGGTCTTATGATGGTAATCCGATTAACGGAGTTTTCAAATACATAAGAGTTTGGAAAAAAATAGGAAAAAATCTAAAGGTTATTGCAGGAAGCTGCGTCCAGCTGGCATAATTTTGGAATAATATGAAGCAACAGATTAAAAAGATTAACACAGATTATGAAATCCTTTTAATCTTTTTAATCTGTGGCTAAAGAAAAAATAGTAATCTTGGAGATTATTACACATTTAAATATTTAAAAATGAAAAATCTAAAAAGAATAAGTTTTCTAGTGCTTTTAATGACTTTTGTAATCTCTTGCACAACTATGAAAAACGATACAAATGCTGTAGTTTCAGGAAAAGTGGATGGTATAGAAGCTGGTAAAGACGGCTACACAGCCAAAATTACAACAGACACTAAAGAAGTTTATTTTGCTACAATTAGTATTGTAAACGTTGGCGGACCTCAAAACTACAAGCAATTAAAAATTGGCGATGTAGTATCTGTAAAAGGAGAAAAATGGAAAAGTGAGGACGAAAATCACATTAAAGTGATAGAAATCGTTTCGGTTAAATAAAAAAAAAACAGTCACTCAAAAAAAATAAACCATATAAGTGATATAAGTTCATATTATACTTTACGTATAGATTAAATGAACTTATATCACTTATATGGTTTAATGATTTTATCGAATACTATCGTGAGCGTGAGTCTGCACGCCGTTATTCCATAAAGTAAGAATATCTGTTGCTACAGCAGCGCCACTTCCGGCAGCAATTGCCAATTGACTTCTCCATCCAGCTAAAGTTCCGATTACATAAATGCCCTCAGCAACTTTATGATCTTCGTTTTTTAGTTGAATTCGTTGTTTTTCTGGAAGTGCTTTTTTGTGAGGTTCAACAAATTGCATTAAACCTTCAATGTCGAAAGTATTGGCTGAACCAATTCCGACTACGATATTTTTTGTTTTGTATGAATTCTTGTTGGTCACTACTATAAATTCAGGATAACTGCCCTCAATTTTCATTACTTTCTCATTTGGAATCTGAGTAATATGCGGGTAAGTTGTTGCTAAATCCTGTGTGCTTTCAGTTAGGAGCTCAGAACCTAATTTTCCTGGAGTAATTCCGTAAGCGTTGTAAAATATTGCCTCTTGTAAAGAAGAATTTTTCTGATGCGTAAAAATTCCTATTTTTTTGTCAGTAACAAAAGTTTTGTTTTTTGCGGATCCTAAGACAAGAGCACAAGACATTCCAGATACTCCTCCGCCAATTATTAAAACATCAAACATATTATCTGTTGTCATTCATTTTTTCTTCAATTCTTTTCGAAATTCTAAAAATCAAAAGAATCAAAACAGCGCAAAATGAAGCGGCGATTCCAATAAAAGCTACCATACTATCTCCTTGAAAAGGGTTTTGAAAGTCTAATAGCGTAATATTAAAAACAATTAAAGCTAATGCCAAAAGCACTAAGATTGAAGTGAAAATTTTCATAAGGTTGTTTTGTTTTTGCCTAAAATAATAAAGTAAAACTTTATGGAGAAATTGCCTTAAAGTTGTATTTTAGAAATTTTACGGGGTAAATGTATAAAAATAAATTTTAGACAAACAAACCTTTAACATTAGCAGCGAATAATTTAACAGCAATTGCTAAAAGTATCACTCCAAACGTCTTGCGAACCACTCCAAGTCCGTTCTCTCCCAATAGATTTTCTATTTTTTTAGAAGACTTTAAAACGATGTATACTAAGATGATATTCAATACAATTGCAATGATAATATTAATGGTATGAAACTGAGAGCGAAGCGATAATAAAGTTGTCATGGTTCCTGCTCCAGCAATTAAAGGAAAAGCCAAAGGCACAATAGAAGCAGAACCAGGTTCTTCATCACGATAGATTCTAATTCCTAAAATCATTTCTAAAGCAAGAAAGAATAATACAAACGATCCTGCAACGGCAAACGAATGAACATCGATACCAATTAAATTTAGTAAACCTTCCCCAACAAAAAGAAAAACAATCATAATCGCTCCTGCTACGATAGAAGCTTTTTCTGATTCGATGTGTCCGACTTTAGCTCTTAAATTCACAATAATCGGAATTGAACCAACAATATCAATTACGGCAAAAAGCACCATACTAACGGTAATGATTTCTTTAAAATCGATTTCTAACATATCGCTTTGATTTTTAGGGTTTAAAAAACTGCTGCAAAAGTAGTTAATAAAGTTAGGTGTTTTTTCGATAGATTGTATTTTTGTTATAAAAACATGTTTTATTGGTTAAAAAAGTGATATTTGTAACAATTAATAGTTTAACCGCAAAGATTCGCAAAGAAATTACGCAAAGTTCGCGAGGCTAAAAAATTAATAATACTTTGCTCCCGATAGCTATTGGGATTGCGTAATTCCCTGCGCACTTTGCGGTTAAACATTTACAGTGTTTTATCTGTTTTCTTTGACTATCTTTGCATTTTAAAATTTACAGTATTAAATATCATGTTTCAGTTAGGTAAAACTATTATTTCAGAGGATATTCTGGAAAAAGAATTTGTGTGCAACTTGTCTGCTTGTAAAGGAGCTTGTTGTGTTGATGGAGATGCGGGGGCGCCTTTGAATGAGGCTGAAACCAAAATATTAGAAGAAATCTACCCAAAAGTGAAACCTTTTTTACGAAAAGAAGGAATTGATGCAATAGAAGCGCAAGGAACTTGGGTAAAAGGAACTGATGGAGATCTTGAAACGCCACTTATTGATAATAAGGATTGTGCGTATGTAATTTTTGACGGAAAAACTGCGCTTTGCGGAATCGAGCAAGCATATAATCAAGGAGTAGTTGACTGGAAAAAACCAGTTTCTTGTCATTTATACCCAATTCGTGTAAAAGACTTCACAGAATTTGCAGCGGTAAATTACGATAAATGGGATATTTGTGATGACGCTTGTTCGTTAGGGAAAGAATTAGAAGTTCCGGTTTATAAATTTGTAAAAGAGGCGCTTATTAGACGCTTTGGCGAAGATTGGTATTTGGAGCTCGAAAAAGTAGCCGAAGAGCATAAAAATTCATAAAAAAAACAGCCTATTTGATAGGCTTTTTTTATGCGCTTTTTTGACTCGAAAAAATAAAATTTTGACTCAAAAAAAACTTTTTAAAACTATTCAAAATTTCTTGTTTTTTATATTTAAAAGTCTATATTTTACGGGCTATGAGCTTTAATTATTTTGTATAAATAATTCATTTACAGTATTTTGATTATTGTATGAAAAATGTTTCAAAAAAATACCGTTGTTAAAAACTACAGCAAATTGTGAATAAGTTTGACTTTCATTTTTGGCGTTAATTGACAATCTTTGTAGTCTATTGAATTAGTAAAAAATTCGGTATAAAAATTAAATAAAAATTGTCATGTCTCAAGTAGAACCAATCTTACAAGAAAATAAAAATCGTTTCGTTATTTTTCCTATCAAACATCATGATATTTGGGAATGGTATAAAAAAATGGAAGCTAGTTTCTGGACTGCTGAAGAAATCGATTTGCACCAAGACTTGACAGATTGGAATAATAAACTTAATGACGACGAAAGATATTTCATTAAGCATATTTTGGCATTCTTTGCGGCTTCTGACGGAATCGTAAATGAAAATCTTGCTGAGAACTTTGTAAACGAAGTTCAATATGCTGAAGCTAAATTTTTCTATGGTTTCCAGATTATGATGGAAAACATTCATAGTGAAACATATTCTTTATTAATTGATACATACGTTAAAGACGAAGCAGAAAAAACAGAATTGTTTAATGCTTTGGAAGTATTCCCAGCTATTGCAAAAAAAGCAGAATGGGCTTTAAAATGGATCGAGTCAGATTCATTTGCTGAAAGACTTATTGCTTTTGCTGCAGTTGAAGGAATCTTTTTCTCAGGCGCTTTCTGTTCAATTTATTGGTTGAAAAAACGTGGTTTAATGCCAGGTTTAACTTTCTCTAATGAGTTGATTTCTCGTGACGAAGGTGTGCACTGTGATTTTGCAGTTCACTTGCATAATCACCATTTAGTAAACAAAGTTCCAAAAGAAAGAATTAAAGAAATTATCGTTGATGCTTTAGATATCGAAAGACAATTTGTTACAGAATCTCTTCCGGTAAGTTTAATTGGTATGAACGCTACTTTAATGACGCAATATTTAGAATTTGTTGCTGATAGATTATTAGTAGAATTAGGTTGCGAGCGTGTGTATGGATCAGCGAATCCGTTTGATTTCATGGACATGATTTCTCTTCAAGGAAAAACTAATTTCTTTGAAAAACGTGTTGCAGAGTATCAAAAGTCAGGTGTGATGAACAATGACAGCGATGCTCAAAAAATTTCATTCGATGCAGATTTTTAGACAACAAGAAATACTTTTAGCGTCTATCTTCTAGAGACGCTAAAAAAGATTACAGGAATATTTTAAGGTTGAATCTCTTTCCCCAAGTCGCAGGTTCAATAGCAATTTTTGACGCATTTAAATTCGATTTTCGAATTTGAAACGAGTAACTATTGAGAATTCGGTAATTCTCAAAAAATAATTTAAAAACACGCAATGTTTAAGTGCTAGAGTTCGTTCTCTAGTTACTTTCATTTTTTCAATAACTATAAAAGGTAAGCTTATGTATGTAGTAAAAAGAGATGGCCACAGAGAGCCCGTAATGTTTGATAAGATTACAGAAAGAATCAAAAAATTGTGTTACGGCTTAAATGAGCTTGTAGATCCAGTTAAGGTAGCCATGAGAGTTATCGAAGGATTGTATGATGGGGTTTCGACTTCTGAATTGGATAATCTTGCGGCAGAAACAGCGGCTTCTATGACAATTGCGCATCCTGATTATGCTCAATTAGCAGCTCGTATAGCTATTTCTAATCTACATTCAAATACTAAAAAATCTTTCTCAGAAACGATGAAAGATATGTATCACTACGTAAATCCAAGAAACGGACAAGATGCTCCATTAATTGCAGATGATGTTTACAAAGTGATTCAGGATAATGCTGCTTTTTTAGATTCTCATATTATTTATACAAGAGATTTTAATTACGATTACTTTGGTTTTAAAAC
>NZ_DHEI01000007.1:14216-18379 GCF_002399805.1 Flavobacterium sp. UBA4854 | reverse complement strand
AAATTTCCGGCAGAAGAATTCACCGCAACAACAAAATTGACTTTCAATCCGAGATTGAATCGCGAATCGACAGGTTTGATCGTAATGGGCTTAGATTATAGCTTTCTAAGTTTTAAAAATAATGGAGGAAAACTATACCTAAGTCAGAAAACAGGAACATTTGATAAAACAGTTTCAGAAAAAGAAACCACTCCAATACAAATAGATAGCAATACGATTTACTTGAGAGTAAAAATTGGTAAAGGAGCAATGTGCAGTTTCTTTTATAGTTTAGACGATAAAAATTATCAAAAAATCGGAAATGATTTTAAAGCAAAAGAAGGAAAATGGATTGGAGCCAAAGTCGGACTTTTTGCTTTAGGCGAAGAAATAAAAAATGATTCCGGGAATGTTGAAGTAGATTGGTTCCGAATCACGAAGTAAAAATGCAAAATATAGAAAAAACGTATTTTTTGATTTTTTTTTTCGAAAAAACGGCTTTCATATTTTGATTCTACCGGATGAATTTTAAAAAGCAATATCAAAAGACATTAGATAACAAAAAGATGTCTTAAATATAGGTTTAAAAGATTTTTCTTACGATAAAATAAAAAAATAGCTTGTTTTTTAACTTTTAGCAGAAAATAAGCCATCCAAAAAATAAAAGGGTTAAAACAGATTAAAATGGTGCAATTAAAAAAAACTGCTTTATTGCTTATTACATTTTTAAGCATTGGACTTCAAGCTCAAACATCTTACAAACGATGGCCTGAAATTATTCGTAAGAGTGATGCTGCTTGGTTTGCATCTGCAGATGCAAAAAGAATAGCCGAAAACGTACTGCTTTACCAAAGAGACATTGGAGGATGGCCAAAAAACATTCAAATGCAGGAAGAACTTACAGAAAAACAGAAAAAAGATTTAATTGCACTTAAAAAAACCGCTGTAGAAACCACTACAGACAATGGAGCAACATGCCAAGAAATGCTTTTTATGTCTAGAATGTATGCGCAAGTCAAAGACGAGCGTTATCAGGAATCTTTCTTAAAAGGATTAAATTACCTTCTGGAAGCGCAATATGACAATGGTGGATGGCCGCAGTTTTATCCGTTAAAAAAAGGCTATTATACGCATATTACCTACAACGACGACTCAATGGTAAACATTATGAATGTGATAAGAGCAGTCGCAGATCAGACAGATTATTACAGTATAAAACCTTCAGCAGAAATTGTCGAAAAATGCAAAAAAGCTTTTGATAAAGGTATCGACTGTATTTTAAAAACACAATATAAGCAAAACGGAGTTTTAACAGCTTGGTGCGCACAGCATGACGAAGTTACATTGGCTCCTGCAAACGCAAGAGCTTTTGAACTAGCATCTTTAAGTGGTTACGAATCGGCTAAAATTACTCTGCTTTTAATGTCAATAAATAAGCCTTCTAGAGAAATTGTTACTGCAGTTAAAAGTGCTCAAGCATGGTTTGAAAAAACGAAAATCACCAATTTAGAAGAAAAAAGAATTCTTAATGATGCTGGAAAAATTATAGACAAAAAGATGATTCCTGCCATAAATGCTAAACCAATTTGGGCAAGATTTATGGACTTAGAAACCAATGAACCATTCTTTTGCGATCGAGACGGAATCAAAAAGAAAGCTATAGATCAGATTGGAGAAGAGCGAAGAAATGGCTATTCATGGTATTCTGATGCACCAGAAGAAGTTTTGAAAAAATATCCAGAATGGGCGGTTAAAAACGGCACAAAAGTAGGAGCAGTAGAAAAGAAAAATTTAAACTACATTACAGTAGCTCAAGACGGTTCTGGAGATTATACCAAAATACAAGATGCTGTTTATGCTACTCCCGCATTTCCGTATGAGAAAGTGACAATTTTTGTAAAAAACGGAATTTATAACGAAAAAGTCCGAATTCCAGAATGGAACAACAATGTTATTTTGCAAGGAGAAAGTAAAGAAAACACGATTATTACATATGATGATAATTTTTCTAAAATTGGTTTAGGAAGAAACAGCACTTTTTATACCTACACTCTTTTGGTAGAAGGAGACGATTTTTCGGCATCAAATCTTACCATCAAAAACACCTCAGGTGAGCACGGACAAGCAATTGCATTATCTGTAGCGGCAAACCGCGTCAAAATTACCAACTGCAACCTTTTAGGAAATCAAGATACTTTGTACTTATCTGGAAAAGAGGCTAAACAATATTTTAAAAATTGCTATATAGAAGGAACTACCGATTTTATATTTGGAGGAGCAACAGCTTTGTTCGAAAACTGTACAATTCACAGTATAAAAAGCTCTTATATAACAGCCGCTTCAACACCAGAAGGAACTCCTTTCGGATTCGTTTTTAAAAATTGTAAACTCACGGCAAATCCAGAAGCAAAAGATGTTTATCTAGGAAGACCGTGGCGCATTTATGCCAAAACAGTTTTTATTGACTGCGAAATGGGAAAACAAATTAAACCTGAAGGATGGGAAAATTGGTCGAAACCAGAAGCAGAAAAAAACGCCTTTTATGCAGAATACAATTGCAGCGGAGAAGGATTTCAACCCTCAAAAAGAGTAAAATGGTCGCATCAGCTTTCCAAGAAAGAAATAGCACAATATTCTATTGAGAACATTCTTAAAGATAAAGTTGCGAAGTGGTATTTTTAATAAAAAGGGACTAAGGTTCTGAGGAGCTAAGATACTAAGCTTCTTTACTAAACCTAAAATCAAATAGTTCGTCCCCAAAAGAAAACCTCAGTACCTTAGCATCTTAGAACCTCAGAACCTAAAAAAATGAAATACCTTTTCTTAATACTCATCGCCAGTACTTGTTTTGCACAAAACAGCAATTTTCCGTCAGTAAAAGTCGATTCTATTGTAAACAGGATAAAGCTTCCAGAAATCCCTTCTTTTCAAATCAATATAGTAAAATTAGGAGCAAAAGGAGATTCTGTTTCAGACAATAAAAAGGCTTTTGATAAAGCAATGGCTTTGTGTAAAAAGAATAATGGAGGAATAATTATAGTTCCTAAAGGAATTTATAAAATCAACGGACCAATTCATTTTGTGAGCAATGTAAATCTTAAAATAGAAAAAGGAGCTACAATTAAGTTTAGCGATAATCCCAAAGACTATCTTCCAATGGTTTTAACAAGCTGGGAAGGAACAATGCTTTACAATTACAGTCCGCTTATTTATGCAAACAACTGTGCAAATATTGCCATTTCAGGTGAAGGAACAATAGATGGAGAAGGCGGAAAGATATGGAAAACCTTTAAAGCAAAAGAAAACGAAGGCAAGAATCGAAGCCGTGAAATGAATCATAATAATGTGCCATTAAACGAAAGAAAATTTGGTGAAGGCTATTTTCTAAGACCGCAGATGATTCAGTTTCTGAATTGTAAAAACATATTAGTAGAAAATATCAGAATAGAAAATTCTCCATTTTGGTGTCTTCACCTTTTAAAATCAGAAAGCATAACAGTTCGAGGCATTAGCTACAAATCGCTAAACCATAACAATGACGGAATCGATCCAGAATACGCTAAAGATGTTTTAATTGAAAATGTAAACTTTGATAACGGAGATGACAACGTAGCCATAAAAGCAGGAAGAGATCATGAAGGAAGAGCTAATACCGCGACTCCAAGCCAAAACATTGTCATTAGAAACTGTAATTTTAAAGGACTGCATGGAGTAGTAATTGGAAGCGAAATGTCTGCAGGTGTGCAAAATGTTTTTGTAGAAAATTGTAAAACAATAGGGTACTTAAAAAGAGGTATTTATTTAAAAACGAACGCAGATCGAGGCGGTTTTATCAAAAATATTTTTGTTCAGAATCTTCAATTAGATCAAGTAGAAGACTGCATATACATTACGTCAAATTATCATGGAGAGGGTAAAGGTTTTCAATCTGATATATCTAATGTATATTTTTCGAATATAACCTGTAACAAAGCATCAGAATCAGGAATTGTAATTCAGGGATTTGCAGACAAAAAAATCAAGAATATCTCTTTAAAAAATATAGAAATAAAAGAAGCGAAAAACGCCCTCTCAAACGAAAATGCAGAAAATGTCTTGATGACAGATGTGTTTATAGGTAAACGAGCAACAGTGCCAACAGCGGTTTCTAAACATTAAATTTTTACTGTAAAGTTTTTTTTACC
>NZ_DHEI01000007.1:5450-14011 GCF_002399805.1 Flavobacterium sp. UBA4854 | reverse complement strand
ACAAAGATTGCAAAGCATATCGCCAAAGCTTTGTGTCCTCTTTGACAAAGAATATAAATAAAATATAGAAAAAAAACTTAGCATAACCTTAGCGCACTTTGCGTTTAATTTTTACGCGCTTTGGGTTTAATTTTTACCGCAAAGCACACAAAGAATGCGCAAAGTTCGCAAAGGTTTAATAAAGAAGACAAAGATTGCAAAGCATATCTCCAAAGCTTTGTGTCCTTTAAACAAAGAATATTAAAAAAATATAGAAAAAAACTTAGCGAACTTTGCGTAACCTTAGCGCACTTTGCGGTAAAAAAAAACGTAGCAATAAACAACAAAAGAAAATGAAAAAATACATCATCATAGCACTCTTAATCACGACAGTTTGTTTTGCACAAAAAACATCCCTGTATTGCATTGGCGACTCAACAATGGCAAATAAAAAAAATCCTGAAAAAAATCCAGAACACGGATGGGCGCAGGTATTGCAACCTTTTTTCAAAGAAAATATTGTAGTAATCAATAAAGCAGTAAACGGACGAAGTACCAAAAGCTTTATCAATGAAAAACGTTGGGATTCTATTTATCAAAAACTGAAAAAAGGAGATTATGTATTTATCGAATTCGGTCACAACGATCAGAAAATAGAAGACTCCACACGATATACAAATCCACATACAGCTTACAGATATAACCTAATAAAATTTGTAAAAGAAAGCAGAGAAAAAGGTGCAATTCCAGTATTACTAACGTCTATTAGCAGACGTAATTTTAACGAAAAAGGCGTTTTGGTACCAACACACGGCGATTATCCGCTAGAAACCCGATTGATAGCACAGGAATACAATGTGTCATTTATAGATTTAGAATATTACACCGAAATGCTGGAACAGTCTTACGGTCCAGAAAAATCAAAACAGCTTCATCTTCATTTTAAAGCAGGAGAAAATGCTTTTTATGATAAAGATAAAGCCGATGATACGCACCTTTCATTATTAGGAGCAAATAAAATTGCTGAAATTGTGATTAACCAAATCAAGCTTTCAAAAGATCCTTCGTTAAAAAATCTTAAAAACGGAATTAAGTAAACACTTAGTATTAGTGGTTTCTCATGATAAAAATTATTTCATTTTAACCAGTTGAATCCAATTAATTTTTAATACATAGAGACATTTCCGATAGCTATCGGGATTGAAAATCTAAAAAAGAGTTTCACTAATTTGGTAATCTGCAACAAACTTCAAGTGTGCAGACAAGAGAATAAATAAAAGACAATTATGTCTTATTCTGTAATTTTAAAAACTTTTAGTAGTTATTAAAACATTTTAATGATGGCATATTTGCAATTGTAAAAAGGTTTTCTGGTTATAAAATTCCCAGGTAATTTTTTTTGCATTTTTTACGAGCCATAATAAGGGAAAAATTTTAAATTTTTCCCTTTCTTTTTAGAACAGTGATATAGCTGTAAGTAGTAATACTTAAAGAATGAAACTTTATTGCTAATACAGTCGTTTTGTATCTCTTTTATTACTAAAAGAGTAAAAGAAGTTTGTTTTTATGTGTAAATAATTGGAAATCAGTATATTTGTGATGGCAATACTTTTGTTTTACTTTATGCCCCAGTTTTTTTGCGCTATTGTGCGCTTTATAAAATAAGTAAAACATAGATTTCTATAATCGATTTTTACGCACTGCATTTTCTTAAAAGATGAATAGTGTTTTTTTTTGTAAGATTTTTATTTTATATTTTTTATAACAGCTATAATTTTTTTTACAAGCCTTTAAAATTTGTCTTAAACTGTTATTCTAAAATCTTCTACTGGTAAGTTGAACTTTAAAATAGAGGGAATTTTGCACCATTATTTTCTAGTATCAATTTATTAAAAACAAACGATTAAAAGAACTGTAATAGTCTCATTATAATGATTTAAACTGTCAAAATTTGTGATTATTGGTTTATTTTTTTAATTAAAAAAACGATTTATGAAAACAAAAATTACATCAATTTTGTTCTTATTATTGTTGTCGATGTTTGGGGGACGCTTGTTTGCGCAAGTGCTTCTAAATGCACCTCCGGCTTATCAGCCGGCTACTTTGGTGCAGGGCGCCGCCCCCGGAACTTTTAAGGTAGACATTGTAAACAATAATGCATCTGTTTTAAGTGGAGCCACCCTTACACTGGCACTGCCAGCGGGCGTCGAGTATGTTGCTGGTTCGGTTACTGCCGCAACCCAGACCAACATTACCGATCTGCGAAATCCTATTTTTACATTAAGTAGTATTCCTGTCGGTAATACACTAACAGTAACTTTTGATGCAAGAATTAATTGCGGGTTTACAATAGGAACAACTATTGGCTATACAGTAAAAAATGGTTCTACAACATTAGTAACCTCTTCTAGTGCGGTTTCTGCCAATACCCCTCTGCCAGCCTATGTGCTTTTAGGAGCGCCACAACCTACGGCGTCTACAACGACATTAAATACTAATGCGTTACGAACGGTTAAATTTAAAAATAGTGGAAATGTAGCAGTTAATACAGTATATATAGAAAGTACTGTAGCAACTGCTTCTCATGCTCCATCTTATAAAGTGATGAGTGCCGATCATGGTACAGTATCGTCTGTGACCAATGGTTACCGAGTGACTTTAACAGGAGCTGCTCTTCAGAGTGCAATTAGTACAACTGTAGGTGCTGCTGACACCAGTTTTGATCCTGGTGAAGAAATTACAGTGGTTCTTACCGAGCAAATAGTAAGCTGTGCAGTGACAACCAATATACCGCTTAATTTTAAAGCAGGTTCTGGAGATACAAAAGGAAGTTTCTGTTTTTCTGACGGATCACCAGCTTCTATTTTGGCAACTGTGGGAAACCCAAGTATTTCGTTAGCGCGCGTACCTTCAACTACTACATATCCAACATTTTGTACAACTGGTAAAACATCCTATGTGATTACAAATGGTGGTACTGGAGGGGCAGAATCTGCACTTCATGATATAAAACTGCCTTGGAGTGTTGCCCGAAATAATTCATTTTTTCTAGCAGTAGCTCCAGTTGATGGAATTACAATAAAAAAGGTAAGTATTGGCGGTGTCGATATTACGGCACAAGTTTTAATGAAAAACGGAACGGGAAGCGGTGCATTAGTACCTGCTGCTCAGAACGTAGATATAATCAATCTTGCAGGACTTACCAGTGCACCTGGTACATCTCCTTTAGTGGATTTAGATGGAGACGGGCATTTTGATGACTTGATGCCAGGAAAAACTGTTCGATTAGATTTTGAATACGGTTTCAATCCCGATACTTTTCAGTCTTGTCTGCTTCAGAGTTCAACTTCAACAACTGATGGTAATGGATATTTTAATCTCGGAACTTCATATAAAAACCAGTGCGGAGCTATAATAAATAAAGCTGATTATACTTATACAGTTTCTGGTTTAACAGATGCTAGCCAACCTGGTTACTTGATTGCAAATCAAAACACAAACACGAACTCAGCAACTATAGATAGGGCTTTGTTTAATGTGGGAGATAAAGCCACAGTTACTTTGACCATGCTGATGAACCAAGCAGGAGCTTTATATGGTTCTACATTGTCAATCACTAAAGTTTTCACTATTGTACTGCCAGATGGTTTAGATTATGACCCAACAGGGAGATAATAAAGGAATCTTTTTGAAAATGTTTAAAAGAAAATTGAAAACTGACTTTGATTTTTTTGAAAAATCATTTTTTGACAATAGTGAAGACAAGATAAAAGAATATGATCGTATTATTTATGTAGTCTACGATAGAAATGAACTGCTTGGCTTTTTACAGGAGAACAAAAATAGAAATGTATTGGTTTGTTTATTTGACAAACAGTTTTACGCAAGTTTGTCATTTTTAGAAATAATGAACAATTTGGTATTGTTTGATGAATATAAAACTAGCAGAGAGATTTTTAAAGAAATAAAGGCTTTTTTTAAAAAGAAATTAGAATCAACAACTGAGAAAGTTTCTTCGCAATCTAATATTGCGTTTCCTGACTATTACAAGGCAATGTATTATTTAATGTAATTTATTTTATTTTTTTATGTTTTTGCAGCACAAATCTTGAGTGAAATTGTGCCTTTTATATGCAGGATAAGTGTTGTTCATTATCCTGCATTTTTTTTAAAGCAATATATAAACTCTTTAAAAAAGAAAATTTTTCCACTTAGAAATGCTTTCGTAGTTATGCTTTGCTGATTGATAATAATATAAAACGACTTGGAATTTTAGGAAATAACACCATGAATAATGTCGAACAAACAACTTTTAAAAAGGAACAAATTCCTACTTACCATGTAACCAATTTAACCGAACAGCTTTCTGTTAAAATAAAAATTGAGATCAAATAATTGTAATAGAAAAATCGATTCTTTGTTGTTATTAATGATCTGTAAACTTTTCCTTTTTAATAAAAACTAATCTGAGTAGAACTACCAATAGAGTATTTTTTTCCTTGTTTGGGGAATTTTTCCATACAAAAATTAACAAATAGGAGCGTTTTAAATGCTTGTTTTAA
Organism: Flavobacterium sp. UBA4854; assembly: GCF_002399805.1. Taxonomy (NCBI): domain Bacteria; kingdom Pseudomonadati; phylum Bacteroidota; class Flavobacteriia; order Flavobacteriales; family Flavobacteriaceae; genus Flavobacterium; species Flavobacterium sp. UBA4854. Next base: position 9,470 of record NZ_DHEI01000007.1, on the reverse strand, counting down.
ATTAAAAACCCTTGTCTAAGATACTTTCTACAAAGCATTAAAACAGGTGTGGTAAAAACACTTTTACAAATAAGTATTTGACTTTAAGCCGGTTGTGTTTGTTGGGTGTTGTCGAAAAATAGAAGTCAATTTATTGTAAAGAAAATGAATGAAAAACTGCATTAAATTTAACAGCAAAATTGTTGTAACTATCACACAAACTTTTATTTTTGTGGCTTAATTTAACAATATATAAGCATGAAAGATTTATTAGTAAAAATCAACGCCGAAATTGAAACATTCAAAGCTGAAGCTGAATCTTTGACTGAAAAAGGAATTAAAGCTGCTGGACCAAGAGCACGTAAATCAACTTTAGAAATTGAAAAACTTTTAAAAGAGTTTAGAAAAGTTTCTATCGAAGAATCAAAAAAATAATACAACTAAAACCTCGTCAATCGACGAGGTTTTTTTATGTCTTTTCGTTTCTTATTAAATATGTTTGATTTTAATGCAAAGCACGCAAAGATTTTTATTGCATTTTTTATGAGAGTTTAAAGTTCGCAATGCTTTTTGCTTACTTTTTGGATTTAGTGCTTTGCGGACTTATAGAAATGTATATAAAAAAACTTAATAACTCTGCGAAAATACTTAGCGCCGCTACGTTACAAAACAAAAAGAAAAAACTTAGTATCTCAGAACCTTAGAACCTTAGCATCTTAAAAAAATCATATCCACTTTAGTTTTGTTGCAATAGTACAAGCTTCGGCAGTATTGTTGACTTTCATTTTCTCTAGAATATTTTGTCGGTGGCGGCTTACGGTATTGATGCTAATAAATAATAGTTGCGCAATTTCTTTACTTTGTTTTCCTTCTTGAAGCATTTTAAGGATTTCTTTCTCTCTTGTAGAAAGAAAAAAGCTACTCTCTTTTTCATTTTGCTTAATGATATTTCCAGTCGCTGTATTAATAATGGCGCCTTCATATTGTGGAGTCAAAGAAAAATCAAAATTATAGAGACATAATGCGAGTTCTACATCTTCATATTCATTTGAAAAATAAAACATTTTATGTAATAAAGATTTTTCAGCTGTTTTATCGTTCATTCTCAGTTTGCTAATCACGCAAAAATCTTTTCGTTCTTCTATAGGAACCGTTTTTATAAACTGAAAAAAGTGAAGCTCTAAAAGGTATTTCTGCATTACATCATCAGAATTTAACTTGCCAAAAAGCTCTTCTTCCCAGATACTTTCAATTTCTTGAACTTGATCTTTTTTAAAAATATTAAGTTCTTCTGCAATTTTGCCCGAATAGATATAGCTTTTGTTTTTGTACAAATCGCTTAGAACGGCAATACCATTTTCTAAATCAGCGAAATTCTGAGCAATTTCTTTACAAGTTTTTAAAACCTTTTTATTATGTAAGTTTCCTGAGTTTTTTTGCTCTAAAAGCTGCTTGCTCAAATCATCTTTTATGCTTTTCATAAAATGGTTATTTATAAGTATTGTCTTATGGTTTTAAGCCGAATATATTTGTATGATTATATGACCTGAAATATAATAAAAAATGGGATTTAAAATAATTATAAAATTCTTAATCATTTTACTTGACTTATTATCAAGTTGTTTTGGCTAAATTTATTGCTAAAAATACTTGATGAAAGTATAATGATTGTCAATGCTTAATAAATTAAAATCATGAAAAACCTTCTTTTAATTGTTTTTTTTATAAGTATAAATTCTCTTCAAGCACAAAATTCTGCCATAAAAAGGCTTGATGGAAGTACAATTTCAACAGATAGTTTAACAGCAACAATTGAAAACTTAATGGGTAAAGCCGATGTAAAAGGGCTGGCTGTAGCTATCTTTAATGCTAAAAAGCCTGTTTACATGAAAACTTTTGGCTTTAGTAATGTTGAAACCAAAAAGAAGTTAGAGTTGAAGACCAATCTTTATGGAGCTTCTTTAAGTAAAGCCGTATTTGCTGTTTTGGTTATGAAATTGGCAGAAGAGGGCTTGATAAGTTTAGATAAGCCGCTTCAGGATTATCTGCCCAAACCTATCTATGAATATGATTTTAAAGTATGGCATGAAGATTTTAGAGAATTAAAATCATATCCAGAATATAAAAAGATAACAGCAAGAATGTGTCTAGATCATACGTCTGGATTGCCTAACTGGCGTTGGTTTGAATCTGACGAAAAACTGAAAATTAAGTTTGAGCCAGGAACTCGATACAGTTATTCTGGCGAAGGACTCACGTATCTTCAGGTTGTTCTAGAAAAAATCACGGGGAAAACTTTAGAAGAAATGGCTCAGGAAAAAATATTCAAACCGTTGAAAATGACAAATTCGAGTTATCGCTGGCAAGAAAAATTCGAAAAAGATTATGCGTACGGGTATGATGAAAACGGAAAAATGCAGGAAAAAGACAAAGACAATGCACCAAGAGGAGCAGGAACATTAGAAACTACAATAGAAGATTACAGTAAGTTTATAACAGCAATTTTGAATAAAAAAATACTAAATGCTAAATCGTATAAAGAAATGTTTAGCCCACAGATTCGAATTCGTTCTAAAAACCAGTTTGGTCCAGGTGCATTAGAAGACGGAAATTGGAATGACAAAACAGAGCTTTCCTATGGTTTAGGATGGGGATTGGTAAAAACGCCTTATGGTTATGGTGCATTTAAAGAAGGTCAGGGTTCAGGTTTTCAGAATTACAGCATTGTTTTTTCAGACAAGGGCATTGGCATGCTCATTATGTCTAACAGCTACAAAACAGGAGCAATAATGAAGTATTTACTGGAAACAGGAATAAAAGATACCTACACGCCATGGGAATGGGATCAATATATTCCATATGATAAAAAATGAGTTTGCAAGTTTCTGAGATGCTAAGCTTCTAAGACGCTAAGAAAAAAACTCAGAATCTTAGAAGCTTAGCATCTTAGATTAGATCGAATTTCTATCAATAAAATTAAAAGGCACTTTTACCTGACCTTTTTCTTTATTCAAGATCATTCTGGCTGCAGTTTCTCCCATTACATTAAAATCGGTCGACATTACGGTAATTCCAAGTAAGTCTTTTAAAGGAGTGTCATTGTAAGAGATAACACCAATGTCTTTTCCTAAAACAAATTCTTCATCGCGAATTTGTTTTACTAAATTCACTAAGTCAGATTCTTCAATCGTGATAAATAAATCTCCTTTTTTAAGGATCATATCATCATAAACTTCACTTAGAATTTCAAAATTGATTTCGTGTTCTACGCAGAATTTTCTAAATCCGTGTAAAATTCGTCTCGGATAAGGATAAACGGCTTTGTCTGGATAAACTAGAATTAAACGTTTGTATTTCGAAATTTTAGAAAGTCCTTCAATTAGAGCATTATATATGTCATTTTCAAAATCCTGATAAATTTTGATTACTTCATCTCCAGCTCCAAGTTTTATATTATCTAAAATAACCAGCTTTTCTTGCGGAATATTTTTAATAGCATTAACAACATTGTCTGTAAAACTGGAATGTTTTAATTCTTCTGTTTTAAAATGCGTTGTGATGACATAATAATCGTAAGCGCCTTCAAACTTATCTAAGATGTTTAAAAATAAGGTTTCATCACAGTGGTAAATTTGAAGGTCAACATGTGCATTTGCTCCTAGAGTATCAATAAACGAACTGTATGTTTTCATTTTGTACGAACTCAATTTATTAGTCAGGAACAGAACATTAACCTTAGATTCAAGCTTTGTTCGGGTTATGTAATAGCCTTTTCCTCTAATGGAAGAAATGATTTTTCGCTCTTTTAAAATATTGTAAGCTTTCTCAACAGTATCACGAGACATATAAAATTCTTCGCTGAAACTATTTATAGATGGAATTTTTTGATTGATTTTTAAATTTCCGTTGGCGATGTTCTGAAGAATAGAGTCAACAATTTGTTTGTATTTAGGAACTCGTGAATCTTCGTCTATTTTAATAAGCTTAATCATGTTCATTGTTAGGAAATTTGTTTGGCATTTCAGCAAAACTCTTTTTAAA
>NZ_DHEI01000007.1:0-5290 GCF_002399805.1 Flavobacterium sp. UBA4854 | reverse complement strand
CAAGAAAAAGAGAATTTGACAAGGCTTGTAATCTTTTTTTTATAATTTATAAATTTTAACCCGAATGAGGAATCAATAATTACGAAATCGATTGCTAAAGTAGCTATTTTAAATTTATTTACCCAATAATTACAGATTGTTATTTCTAATATTCTTTAGTTTTAACAAAAAATATAAAATACGTAAAGGATAGTACAGGACAGTTTTGTTTTTGACATTCTCTTATTTTACAAAACCAAATCACTATCTAACAAACCAAAAACTAAAATTTATTAAATGGAATCATTATTAGGAATCATTTTTCATTCTATCGGAGGATTTTCTTCAGGTAGTTTTTATATGCCTTTTAAAAAAGTAAAGGACTGGGCTTGGGAAAGCTATTGGCTAGTAGGAGGATTTTTCTCTTGGCTGATTGTTCCGCCAATTGCCGCTTACTTAACGATTCCGCATTTTGGTGAAATTATAGCTGCAGCTTCTCCATCAATAAAAACGTTTACATTTTCAATGGGACTTGTTTGGGGAATTGGTGGTTTAACTTATGGTTTAGGCGTTCGCTATTTAGGAATGTCTTTAGGAAACTCAATCACATTAGGGTTTTGTTCTGCATTTGGAGCTTTAGTTCCTTCAATTTATTATGATTTTGTTCCAACAGAAGGAAAAATTTCATTCTCTCATATGCTTTCTAATTCTGGCGGACAGTTGGTTTTATTAGGTGTTGTAGTATATCTAGTTGGAATTGCTATTTCTGGAAAAGCAGGAATGCTGAAAGAAAAGGATTTTGCAACAGGCCATGAAGATAAGGATAAAGACTTCAATCTGGTAAAAGGTTTGATTGTAGCGGTGATTTCAGGAATTTTAAGTTCATTTTTTAATTACGGAATCGAAGCCGGAAAGCCAATGGCAGAACAGGCTTTAATAAATGGAGCAAATCCGTTGTTCCAAAACAATGTGACTTATGTTGTCTTGCTTTGGGGAGGATTAACGACCAATTTTATCTGGTGCCTTTATTTGAATTTTAAAAATAAATCAATCAAAAATTATACTGATAAATCTACTCCAATAACAAAAAACGTTTTGTTTTCTGCTCTTGCTGGAACCATGTGGTTTTTACAGTTTTTCTTTTACGGAATGGGGGAAAGTAAATTGGGAAATGGTGCCAGTTCGTGGATTTTACATATGGCGACCATTATTCTAACAGCAAACTTTTGGGGATTTTACTTGAAAGAATGGAAAGGAGTTTCTAAAAAAACAATGAGAACTTTTTTTTGGGGAATTGGGCTTATTATGCTTGCAATCGTTTTGGTAGGAATTGGTAACTCATTATAAAAATAATTCAAGAAATAATTTTAAATACTATATGTCGAATACAAACACAATTAATAATATGAATTTTAAGCATGTAAGCTACCTTTGGGATGAAGCTAAGGCAGCAGAATTAGCAGGTGATGAAGTAGCGCTTTTTATTTATCGTTCTAACTTGTTAGGAGCTGATTTAAGATTAACCAACTACGGCGGTGGAAACACTTCTGTTAAAATTACAGACAAAGATCCTCTTACGGGAGAATCTTCTGAAGTAATGTGGATTAAAGGTTCTGGCGGTGATATCGGAACGTTGACAAAATCTGGTTGTGCGGCTTTGTATTTAGATAGACTTCGTAACCTTGAAAATGTTTACAGAGGCATTGAGTTTGAAGACGAAATGGTAGAATTATTCAACCACTGTATTTTCGATTTAGCTTCAAAAGCGCCTTCTATCGATACACCTTTACATGGTTTTCTTCCATTCAAACATATTGATCACTTACATCCAGATGCGGCAATTGCTATCGCTGCAGCGAAAGATGGAAAGAAAATCACAGAAGAATTATTTAACGGAGAAATCGGTTGGGTAGGTTGGCAGCGTCCAGGATTTGATCTTGGTCTTCAGTTGAGAGCTTGTCTAGAGGAAGCAGAAAAAAACGGTAAAAAACTACGTGGAATCATGTTAGGTTCTCATGGTTTATTTACTTGGGGAGATACTGCGTTTGATAGTTATATCAATACGCTGGAAGTAATCGAGAAATGTGCTTCTTACTTGGAAGATAATTACGGAAAAACACGTCCAGTTTTTGGCGGTAAAAAAATCGACAGTCTTCCAGAAGCAGATCGTAAATTAAAAGCAGCAAAAGTAGCTCCGATTTTAAGAGGTTTCTGTTCATCAGAACGTCAGATGATTGGTCATTATACAGACGATGTAAGAGTTTTAGAATTCATTAATTCTAATGATCTAGCAAAATTAGCTCCATTAGGAACTTCATGCCCAGATCACTTCTTGAGAACTAAAATCAGTCCTTTGGTTTTAGAATTAGATCCAAACGAAGACTTATCTGATGTTGCAGCTGTAAAAGCAAAATTAGCAACAGCATTTGAAGCATATCGTGCAATGTACAAAGACTATTACAATGCATGTAAAAAATCAAATTCACCTGCAATGCGTGACCCGAACCCAGTGGTTATTTTATATCCAGGAGTTGGTATGTTCACTTTTGCTAAAGATAAAACAATGGCACGTTTGGCATCTGAATATTATATCAATGCAGTAAACGTAATGAAAGGAGCTGAAGCAGTTTCTGAATATACTTCTTTGCCGCACCAAGAAGCTTTTGATATTGAATATTGGTTATTGGAAGAAGCAAAATTACAGCGTATGCCAAAACCAAAAGCATTATCTGGAAGAGTAGCTTTAATTACAGGTTCTGCGGGCGGAATTGGTAAAGCTATCGCTAAAAAATTTGCTCAAGAAGGTGCTTGTGTAGTAATTAATGATATTAATGAGGAGCGTCTAGAAGGTGCAACTGCTGAGTTCATCAAATCATTTGGAAAAGATGCCGTTTCTAGCACTTTATTGAATGTTACTGATGAAGTAAGCACAGAAAAAGCATTAGACGAAGCGTGTTTAGCTTTTGGAGGTGTTGACATTGTGGTGAATAATGCAGGAATCAGTATCTCAAAATCTATCGCAGAACACACTTTAGAAGAGTGGGATAGATTATACGATATTTTGGTTAAAGGACAATTTATTGTTTCTAAAGCCGGAATCGAAGTAATGCGCAAACAAGGTTTTGGAGGAGATATTGTAAATATCGTTTCTAAAAATGCTGTTGTTGCTGGTCCAAATAACCCAGGTTATGGTTCGGCTAAAGCTGCTCAAGCGCACTTAACACGTTTAATGGCTGCAGAACTTGGAGCTGACAAAATTCGTGTAAATACAGTAAATCCTGATGCTGTAATTTCAGATTCAAACATTTGGTCTGGAGGATGGGCAGAAGGTCGTGCAAAAGCATACGGAATTACAGTTGAAGAACTTCCGGCTTACTATGCAAAACGTACGTTGTTAAATGAAATCATATTGCCAGATGATATTGCTAACGCTTGTTATGCTTTTGTTGGAGGTTTACTTGGTAAATCTACAGGAAACGCATTGAACGTAGACGGTGGCGTAGCCATGGGCTTTTATAGATAAAGATTGTTTAGGTTTTTTATATAAGTTTGTTTAAGCAAAAGTGGTTTTTTGTGGTCTAGCGTTCGAAGTCTTTCGAACGTTAGATTTTTTTAGCATATAACAATTCGCTTTAACAAAGAAAACTTAACAAAAAAGTGAAGTACAACCAGAGTTTAGTTGCTATAAAATTTTTAAGTTGAAAATAGTAAACACATGGAAATCATAGAACGCGGATGACACAGATTCGCTATCGCGAAAACGCCGATTGACACAGATTTTTTTTAATTACCTTTTTTAAAAATCTGTTTTTTTCTGCGTCTTCGCGATAGCGAATCCGTAAAATCAGCGTCTAAAATTTCCGCACTAAAACAGTGATGTTATGTGTTAAAAAAATATACTAAACGTATAAAATTTATATCTTGTAAACTCTATTAAAATATCAATAACTATGTTAATCGGATCAAACCACATCGAATCTCATAACGAAGATTTGTTAAAAAAACACCAAAATAAATTAGTTTTTACAGCATCAGAAATAAATGATACAGAAGCGATTATTCAAAAATTAATCGACTTTCAAATTGCAATCCCATCTTGGGCTTTAGGTACAGGAGGAACAAGATTCGGACGTTTCGCTGGTGGAGGGGAACCTCGTTCATTAGAAGAAAAAATTGAAGATGTTGGTTTGCTTCACAAATTAAATAATGCTTCTGGTGCGATTTCACTTCATATTCCATGGGATATCCCGACAGATTACAAAGCAATCAAAACACTAGCAAATCAGCACGGATTGAAGTTTGATGCGATGAATTCGAATACGTTTCAAGATCAAGCAAGTTCTGAGCACACTTATAAATACGGTTCTTTACAAAACGTAAACAAAGCAGTTCGCAAACAAGCAATTTCCCATAATATTGAAGTTATTAAACACGGGATCGAATTAGGTTCTGAGTCTTTAACAATTTGGCTGGCAGATGGTTCTAACTTTCCAGGGCAATTAAACTTCAGAAAAGCATATCAAAATACATTAGAAAGTTTAGAGGAAATCTACGATGCATTACCTTCAAACTGGAAATTATTTTTAGAATATAAATGTGCTGAGCCTAACTTTTATTCTACGACTGTAGCAGATTGGGGGCAGTCTTATTCGTATGTTAAAAAGTTAGGCGACAAAGCGCAGACTTTAGTAGATTTAGGGCACCACCTTCCAAATGCCAATATCGAGCAAATCGTTTCTTTATTATTGATGGAAAACAAATTAGGCGGATTCCACTTTAACGACTCAAAATACGGCGACGACGATTTAACAGCAGGAGCTTTAAAACCATATCAATTATTCTTAATTTTTAATGAATTGGTTGAAGGAATGGATGCAAGAGGAATGAATCACGCCAAAGATTTAGGCTGGATGATCGATGCTTCTCACAATATCAAAGATCCGTTAGAAGATTTATTGCAATCTGTTGAAGCGATTATGATTGCTTACGCACAAGCACTTTCTGTAGACAGAAAAGCATTGGAACAAGCACAAGAAGAAAATGATGTGGTAAAAGCACAAGAAATTCTTCAAAACGCATTCCGTACAGATGTTCGCGCATTAGTGGCAGAAGCTCGTCTTCGTTCTGGAGCGGCATTAAATCCGGTAGGATTATATCGTTCACTTCAGGTTAGAGAAAACCTAGTTGGCGAGAGAGGTTTAAAAACAATGGCAACAGGCTTATAATTATAAATTATTAATTGTTAATTATAAATTGACAATTGATAATTAACAATTTACAATTAAAAAAAATGAATGTAGTTGCGATTTTT
>NZ_DHEI01000141.1:2410-13229 GCF_002399805.1 Flavobacterium sp. UBA4854 | reverse complement strand
ATCGAATTATGGGTTGATGCTTCTAATGCACCTTATGTGCTTACCAAACCTTTGCATGAATCTCAGCGTTTAATTAAAGAAAACGAAGACGGAAGCGTCATTATACATATATATGTAATCCCAAATTACGAAATGGAGAGGCTTTTACTAGGATTTGGAAGCTGCTTGGAGATTTTAAAGCCAGAAGGTCTGAGAAATCGTATGAAAAAGATACTTCAAGACGCTATTTCACACTACGATTCTGAAAAACCAACTGAAATAAATGCATGATTTTTTACAGAATATCGAATTAAATGCGTTTTAAAAACTAAAAAAGGATTTTTACAGCATCAAAAATGTTAAAATCTAAAAAAAGAATAGTATATTACACTTAAAATAAACAACCAAAACCCTCTAAATCAGGGATATTTTATAACTAACCAAAAAATTATTAAAAAATTATATGCATGCATAGTATTTTTTAATTATATTTGAAATCGATATAGTTACCTATGAAAGACAAAACGATAGATTATATTTTAAGAGCGACATGGCAAGCTGTTTCAAGAATGTATAATGAAGAGGCTGCAAAATACGATGCAACAATGGCGACAGGGTTTGCTCTCTTAAGTATGGATAAGGAAGAAGGAACTCCGTCAACGGCTTTAGGTCCGAGAATGGGCATGGAAGCAACCAGCTTAACAAGAACCTTGAAATCTATGGAAGAAAAAGGTTTAATTGTTCGCAAAAAGAACCCAAGCGATGGAAGAGGTGTTTTGATTTACCTTACCGATTTTGGAAAAGAAAAAAGAGATTTATCTAAAAATACAGTTCTAAAGTTTAATGAAACCGTTAGAAAACATGTTTCAGAAGAAAAACTGAATCATTTTATCGAAGTTTCTGAAATAATCAATGAACTGATTCACGATAAAAACATATTTAATCAAACAGAAAACACAGAAAAAGAATAACATTCTTTTCCTCCTACAAACAAATAGTAACAAATTATGAAATCGCCAACAATAAAGTTTTTTCCAATTAATAAAAAGGCGATAACATATTTGACAAATAGAAAACAAAATTAACAAATATGAAACGCACAATTAAAAAAGTTGCTGTAATTGGATCCGGAATTATGGGTTCAGGCATAGCTTGTCATTTTGCTAACATTGGTGTCGAAGTTTTACTTCTGGACATTGTACCGCGTGAATTGACCGAAGCTGAAGCTAAAAAAGGATTAACACTTGAAAGTAAAGCCGTTCGCAACCGTGTGGTAAACGAACATTTGGCGAATTCATTAAAATCGAAACCCTCTCCTATTTACAGTCAGAAATTCGCAAATAGAATTACGACTGGAAATACGACAGATGATATGGCAAAAATTGCTAATGTTGACTGGATTATCGAGGTTGTTGTTGAGCGTTTAGACATTAAGAAATTAGTTTTTGAACAAATCGAGAAATTCCGTAAACCGGGAACTTTGGTAACTTCTAATACTTCTGGTATTCCAATTCACTTTATGAGTGAAGGAAGAAGCGAAGATTTTCAACAGCACTTCTGCGGAACTCACTTTTTTAACCCTGCGCGTTACTTAAAATTATTTGAAATCATTCCTGGTCCAAAAACTTCTACTGAAGTATTGGATTTCTTAAACGAATACGGATCAAAATTCTTAGGAAAAACTTCGGTTGTTGCTAAAGATACTCCAGCGTTTATTGGAAACAGAATTGGGATTTACGGAATCCAGAGTTTATTCCACTTGGTAAAAGAAATGGGATTAACGATTGAAGAAGTTGATAAATTGACAGGACCAGTAATTGGCCGTCCAAAATCAGCTACTTTCCGTACGGTTGACGTTGTTGGACTGGATACTTTGGTACACGTTGCCAACGGTATTTACGAAAACTGCCCGAACGACGAACAACACGAATTGTTCAAGCTTCCTGATTTCATCAACAAAATGATGGAAAATAACTGGTTAGGAAGCAAAACTGGACAAGGTTTCTACAAAAAAGTAGATAAAGATATTCTTTCTTTAGACTTAGATACATTAGAATACCGCGCTGCGAAAAAAGCAAATTTTGCTACGCTTGAACTAACAAAAACTATTGATAAACCAATCAATCGTTTTAAAGTTTTAGTAAAAGGAACAGACAAAGCGGGAGAATTCTACCGTAAGAGTTTCGCTGGAATGTTTGCGTATGTGTCAAACAGAGTTCCTGAAATCTCAGACGAATTATACAAAATTGACGATGCCATGAAAGCTGGTTTTGGATGGGAAAATGGTCCATTCGAAATCTGGGATGCAATTGGTGTTGCAAAAGGAATTGAAATCATGAAAGCGGAAGGTTTAGCGCCTGCTGCATGGGTTACTGAAATGTTGGCTTCAGGAAGCGAAAGTTTCTATACTGTAAAAGAAGGAGCAACTTATTTCTATAACATTCCGACAAAAACACAAGTAAAAGTTCCTGGACAAGATTCATTTATTATTCTGAACAACATTCGCGAAAGCAAAAAAGTTTGGAGCAATAGTGGTGCAATCATTCAGGATTTAGGAGACGGAATCTTAAACTTAGAATTCCAATCTAAAATGAATACTATTGGCGGCGATGTTCTACAAGCTATCAATAAAGCAATCGACTTATCTGAAAAAGAATATCAAGGTTTAGTTATTGGTAACCAAGCGGCGAATTTCTCTGTTGGAGCTAATATCGGAATGATTTTCATGATGGCGGTTGAGCAGGAATACGACGAACTGAACATGGCAATTAAATTGTTCCAAGATACAATGATGCGTGTTCGTTACTCTTCTATTCCAGTTGTAGTAGCACCTCACGGAATGACTTTTGGTGGTGGATGCGAAATGAGCTTACATGCTGATAAAGTGGTTGCTGCTGCTGAAACGTATATGGGATTAGTTGAATTTGGTGTTGGTGTACTTCCTGGTGGTGGTGGATCTAAAGAAATGGCTTTAAGAGCTTCAGATTTATTCCGCAAAAATGATGTGGAATTGAACGTTCTTCAAGAGTATTTCTTAACAATCGCTATGGCAAAAGTTTCTACTTCTGGTTACGAAGCTTTTGACACAGGACTTTTACAACATGGAAAAGATGTTATTGTAGTAAACAAAGATCGCCAGATTGCTGAAGCTAAAAAACATGCTTTGTTAATGGCAGAAGCTGGTTATACACAACCTATCAGAAGAACTGATGTTAAAGTATTAGGAAAACAAGCTCTTGGAATGTTCTTAGTTGGAACAGATCAAATGGAAGCTGGAAAATACATTTCTGAGCACGATAAGAAAATCGCAAACAAACTAGCTTATGTAATGGCTGGTGGTGATTTATCTGAAGCAACTTTAGTATCTGAACAATATTTATTAGATATCGAACGTGAAGCTTTCTTATCTCTTTGTACTGAGAGAAAAACTTTAGAAAGAATTCAATACATGTTAACCAAAGGGAAACCGCTTAGAAACTAAGAAAATGAAAACAGCATATATAGTAAAAGCATATAGAACAGCAGTTGGAAAAGCTCCAAAAGGTGTTTTTAGATTTAAAAGACCTGATGAATTAGCAGCTGAAACCATTCAGTTTATGATGGACGAACTGCCTGATTTTGATAAAAAACGTATCGATGACGTTATGGTAGGAAATGCCATGCCAGAAGCTGAACAAGGTCTTAACGTTGGTCGTTTGATCTCTTTGATGGGATTAAAAGTTGAAGACGTTCCTGGTGTTACAGTAAACCGTTACTGTGCATCTGGATTAGAAACTATCGGAATGGCGACGGCTAAAATCCAGTCAGGAATGGCAGATTGTATCATCGCTGGTGGTGCAGAAAGCATGAGCTATATTCCGATGGGAGGTTACAAACCAACTCCAGATTATAAAGTTGCCGCTGCAGGTCATGAAGATTACTACTGGGGAATGGGTTTAACTGCTGAAGCGGTAGCTAACCAATATAAAATCTCTAGAGAAGATCAGGATGAGTTTGCTTACAACTCTCACATGAAAGCATTAAAAGCACAAGCAGAAGGAAAATTCGATAAACAAATCGTTCCGATTACTGTTGAGCAGACTTTCATCAATGAAAATGGTAAAAAAGAAACTAAATCTTACGTTGTAAACAAAGACGAAGGACCAAGAGCAGGAACTTCTAAAGAGGCTTTGGCAGGTTTAAAACCAGTTTTCGCCGCTGGCGGAAGTGTAACTGCGGGTAACTCTTCTCAAATGAGTGACGGTGCTGCTTTTGTTTTAATTATGAGCGAAGAAATGGTAAAAGAATTAAATCTTGAGCCAATCGCACGTTTGGTAAACTTTGCTTCTTCTGGTGTTGAACCAAGAATTATGGGTATCGGTCCTGTAAAAGCAATTCCGAAAGCATTAAAACAAGCGGGATTAACATTAAACGATATTGAGTTAATTGAATTAAATGAGGCTTTTGCTTCACAAGCTTTAGCAGTAACTCGTGAATTAAACATTAATCCAGAAATCGTAAACGTAAATGGTGGAGCGATCGCTTTAGGTCACCCTCTAGGATGTACTGGTGCTAAACTTTCTGTTCAATTGTTCGACGAAATGAAACGCAGAGGTAATAAGTACGGAATTGTTTCTATGTGTGTGGGGACTGGGCAAGGAAGCGCTGGTATTTACGAGGTATTATAAGAAAGCATTATTAAGTAAAGTATACGTTCAGTTTGTCATTTCGACGAAGGAGAAATCTTCGCAAGTAGCTCTGCAAAGATTATCAACTATGTGGAAAATCGTCGTGAAGATTTCTCCTTCGTCGAAATGACAAGATTGTGTACAAAAACCATAAATAAAAAACATACAAAAAAACATTAACAATGGCAGATACAATCGAAAAAAACGTGACTCGTGGCGGTCAGTTTTTAGTTAAAGAAACAAAATGCGAAGATATCTTCACACCAGAAGATTTCTCGGAAGAGCAGTTAATGATGCGTGACTCTGTAAAGGAGTTCGTAGACAAAGAATTATGGGCGCATAAAGATCGTTTCGAAAAGAAAGATTACGCTTATACAGAATCATCTATGCGTAAAGCTGGTGAACTTGGACTTCTTGGAGTTGCGGTTCCAGAAGAGTACGGCGGATTAGGAATGGGATTTGTTTCTACAATGTTAGTTTGTGACTACATTTCTGGAGCAACAGGTTCTTTCTCAACTGCTTTTGGTGCACACACTGGAATTGGAACTATGCCAATTACACTTTACGGTACAGAAGAACAAAAGAAAAAATACGTTCCAAAATTGGCTTCTGGAGAATGGTTTGGAGCTTATTGCTTAACTGAGCCAGGTGCAGGATCTGATGCTAACTCAGGAAAAACTAAAGCTGTTTTATCTGAAGACGGAAAATACTACTCTATCACAGGACAAAAAATGTGGATTTCGAATGCAGGTTTCTGCAGCGTTTTCATCGTTTTTGCTCGTATTGGAGATGATAAAAACATTACAGGTTTCATCGTAGAAAACGATCCTTCAAACGGAATTTCTATGAATGAAGAAGAACATAAATTAGGAATCCGCGCTTCTTCTACTCGTCAGGTTTTCTTCAACGAAACAAAAGTTCCTGTTGAAAACATGTTGTCTGAAAGAGGAAACGGTTTCAAAATTGCAATGAATGCTTTAAATGTTGGTCGTATTAAATTGGCTGCGGCATGTCTTGATGCTCAAAGAAGAGTTACTTCTGGAGCTGTAAAATATGCTAACGAAAGAATTCAGTTCAACACTTCAATTTCATCTTTTGGAGCTATCCGTTCTAAATTAGCTGAAATGGCAACGAATGCTTACGCTGGAGAAAGTGCTTCTTACCGTGCTGCAAAAGACATCGAAGACAGAATTGCTGCTCGTGAAGCGGAAGGGACAAGTCACCAAGAAGCTGAATTGAAAGGTGTTGAAGAATATGCTATCGAATGTTCTATCTTGAAAGTAGCAGTTTCTGAAGACGTTCAATCTTGTTCTGACGAAGGAATCCAGATTTTTGGTGGAATGGGATTCTCTGAAGATACTCCAATGGAAAGTGCTTGGAGAGATGCTCGTATCGCTCGTATCTACGAAGGAACAAACGAAATCAACAGAATGCTTTCTGTAGGTATGTTGATCAAAAAAGCAATGAAAGGACACGTTGATTTACTTGGACCAGCAATGAAAGTTCAAGAAGAATTAATGGGAATTCCATCTTTTGATACTCCAGATTTCTCTGAATTATTTGCTGAAGAAAAAGGAATCATTGCAAACTTGAAAAAAGTTTTCTTAATGGTTGCTGGAAGCGCTGTTCAAAAATATGGTCCTGAATTAGATGCTCACCAACAATTATTAATGGCAGCTTCTGATATCTTAATTGAAATCTACATGGCTGAAAGTACAATTTTGAGAACTGAAAAATTAGCAAAAGCTCAAGGCGAAGATAAAGTTCAAGAGCAAATTGCTATGGCAAAATTATACTTGTACAAAGCAGTAGATATCGTAAACTTAAGAGGAAAAGAAGGAATCGCTTCTTTCGCTGAAGGTGACGAACAACGTATGATGTTAATGGGACTTAAACGTTTCACTAAATATACTAATCTGCCAAATGTTGTGGCACTTAGAGAAAAAATTGCAGCAAAATTAGTAGCAGAAGATACTTACTGCTTCTAATTTCAAAATAGTTTTTAGCTTTTAATTTGTTATAAACCCGCGCAAGTCCGAAACTGCGCGGGTTTATTTTTTGCCACATTTTCAGAAAAGATATTTCTTACATGCCGCAATATTTTTGCAGTTATTTGCAAAATATTTGTTAAAATTAGCTTTTAGACTCCGACAAAATAGTTAAACATCAAATGTATTACAGTATATTTAACGTTCTAAAAACTATAAAAAACAAAATAATGAAACAAATTAACCTAATTGCATCATTTTTATTGTGCTTTTGCATCACCGCCGCTTTCGCACAGAAAAATAAAAAAATGGACATTATTGCCTATTACACAGGCGATTCTCAACTTATTGATCAATACGAAGTTGGAAAATTGAATCAGATTATTTTTAGTTTTTGTCATTTAAAAGAAGGGAAATTAAGTGTCGATTCTGCAAAAGATTCTCTTACAATCAAACATTTAGTTTCACTTAAAGCAAAAAATCCGAAACTTAAGATTGTTTTATCACTTGGTGGCTGGGGAGGCTGTGAACCTTGTTCTGAAGCATTCTCAACTGCTGAAGGCCGCTTAAAATTTGCAAAATCTGTAAAAGAAGTTAGCGATTATTTTAAAGTTGATGGTTTAGATTTAGATTGGGAATATCCATCAATTGAAGGACTTCCTGGACATTTATATCAAGCTGCTGACAAACCAAACTTTACAGAACTTCTTAAAATTTTACGTTCAACATTAGGAAAAAAATATGAACTAAGTTTTGCGGCTGGAGGTTTTCAAAAATGTTTAGATGAGTCTATCGACTGGAAAGCTGTTGCTCCTTATGTAAACCGCATCAATATTATGAGTTATGATTTAGTAAACGGCTATTCAAAAGTTACAGGACATCACACTCCATTATACAGCACAAATCCTAAAGAAGAATCTACAGACAGAGCTGTTGAATTTTTATTGAAAGCAGGAGTTCCTGCTGAAAAATTAGTAATTGGAGGAGCATTTTATACCAGACAATGGAAAAACGTAGAAAACATCAATAATGGATTGTATCAGGCCGGAGAACATTTTCAAGGTGTTGACTTTAAAAACTACGCTACAACATATACAGAAGCAAACGGCTGGAAATATTTTTATGATGAAAAAGCTCAAGCTCCTTATTGGTACAACGCTTCGACTAAAACTTTTGCAACGTCAGATGATTTAAAATCGATCAAAGCAAAAGCTGAATACGCAAAAGCAAAAAAATTAGGCGGAATTATGTTTTGGGAACTTACTTTGGATAGTTTCCGCGACGGAATGGTAAATGAAATTTACAAAGTTAAAACTGAAAAATAAAAAAAAGCGGGAATCAAATTGATTCCCGCTTTTTTTATAGACGAATATTTTACATCGTTTTAGTCTTATTTTTATCCATTTCACCAATAAATGGAATAGCTTCTAAAATTTCGCTTCTAATTATAGTTTGAAGATAAACCTCAAGCTGAATAAATTTTGCTGCATTTATTGAACCAATTGCTTTTTTTGCCTGATTATAAGTTTTAGAGTAAAGCTTTTCATAATCAACATGGTTTTTCAAAGTAGCTTTTGCCAATTCAT
Source organism: Flavobacterium sp. UBA4854 (assembly GCF_002399805.1). Taxonomy (NCBI): domain Bacteria; kingdom Pseudomonadati; phylum Bacteroidota; class Flavobacteriia; order Flavobacteriales; family Flavobacteriaceae; genus Flavobacterium; species Flavobacterium sp. UBA4854. The sequence continues at coordinate 5,009 of NZ_DHEI01000141.1, read as the reverse complement.
CAGCTTTAGCATCGGTCAAAGTTTCGTAATTTGCCGCATAATCGTTTATCAATTGAAACTTTGTCTGCCCTAAAGCCTTTCGCGACGTTTCATAATTATCGTAAACTTTTGCAAAGGCTGCCGCTTGCGCGTCAGATAAATTCATGTACTGTTTTACCAGGTCAGCTTTAGATTTTCCATAAACGCTTTGTACTACTTCTAAATCTTCTTTGTAAGAAGACTGCGCATAAGATGAAAATGAGGCTACCGCCATAATAAGAATAAGACTTAATTTTTTCATAGTTTCAATTTTAAATTTGTTTTTAAAAATATATGCATACTCAAATATACTGATTTTAAACACATTAAATCATAATCATATTTTAAAAGAAAGAATATTGATACACTGCTGATAAGGCATAATAATTTAGTCCGTTGTTGGTATAAGCTCCAATGTGATATTGAAATCTGACCGACTGCCCTTTGGCAATTGGAGTAGAAAAAGTTCCTCCTACTCTCCAGTTATCAATCTGGCTGTCATCTGAAACTCCATCAGTAATAGTTCGTCCTCCAAAAAACCAAGTCGTATTGAAGCCAATCCACATTTGGTTTTTAAAATAATAGCTTGCATGCGCCTGAAGGCTATAGGTTGGTTTTTGCTCTAATTTTTTTCCTAAATAATCATTATTATCCGTATAAAACCACATCCCGCCATAGGCCTCGGCATAAACATGAGCAAACCGTTTCGACACCCCTATTTCAGGCTTAAAAGCCCAGCGGTTTGTTCCAATGTTTACTTGTTTATCACCGTAATATCTTCCTGTTGGAATTGAAGTAACCAAACTGACTCCAAGAATTGTTTTTTGCTCAAAACTTCTAAATTCAGATTTATCAAGTGCGGGAGAACCTAATAAATTAATTCCGAAACGCACTTTCATATCTGCAAAACCAGTTCTTGAGCCAGTAACCAGCTGATCGCTAATTACAGCAGATCCATCCATAAACGTAAAAGGTATCGCTACCTGTATGCGAGCCAGTTTATCTGCCATCCCAAAAGTTCTGATATAATTTACAGCCATATTGTGGCTTTGAAGTGTAAAATCTTTTATGGGTAAAGAAGGATCTGTCAGCACATTTCCATTCATAAAAACATAACCTGCAGCAATTACATTTAAACTTTTAGGAACATTTGCATACACTCTGGGTTCCAAATCCTGACCAAATACGCTGAACACACCAAAAAAGAAAAACAAAACCGAAAACTGCCACTTTAATAACAAAAAAAAGATTCTTACCATATATTCAGACGAAATTGTGACAAGTTTAGTATTGAATTAAATCATTGTTTCTCTGCTGATTTTGGAGCATATATTATTCCATCATAATTAATTGGACCTCTATTATTGCTACTCACAGAAAGTGTTGTACTTCCGTTGTAGAATATAGAAAAAGTTAAATCATAGACATCACTTTTACCTCTTACTGTCGCCTTTAGAATGGTGCTATTCTTTTTAGTTTCAACCTTAATATTCTCAGGCTTGCCTTCAAATTTTATTCCGCCATCGCTATTATATCCCACATTATAAGCACGTCCAAAGAAAGGCAAATCGCAAGTTGTGTTATCGGCATTAAACTTTAAAAAATAAGTATTATAATCGAGCTGAAGCAATCTACCTCCTTGAGGTGTTGCTTTTTGGGCTTCAAAAACAAAATTTTGAGAATCTATAAGCGCTTTGATTTCATTTTGTTTCTTTAACTCTCTTTCTTGTTTAAGTTCTTTTTTTGTTTTCTCCTGTGCAGAAACCGAAAAGTTAATTACAATCAAAAACAGTAAAACAGACATCGTAGTTTTCATAATACTATTTTTTAGTAAAACGCATCATGGCAATATCTCCAGAAATAAAATTCAAAGTCTTACCATCATTAGTTACATCGTAAGAAGTTATTTTCTGAAGCGTACTCAAATAAGTTTGTTCACCTTGCAATCCATCCAAACACATCATTTTCGTTACTGCCATTGGCTGAGTAAAATCAATTTTGTTGCCATCAACAACCAATTTTCCTGTGTATGAATTACAGCTTGCGTTACCAGAAACTTGATTTGCTTTGGTATCAAATTGTATTGTTGGTTTTTTATTTGGATATAATCCATCAAAAGCAATTCGGGGACCAGAAATATAATTCAATTCCCAAGTTCCGTCAAGTTTAGAAAGTGTATCCGTTTTTGCGCATTTGCAAGAAAATAAAAACGAACTAAAAAAAACGAGGGTAAAAATCTTTTTCATCATAACATTAAGAATTAAATGTGAGCGAATTAGATAAATGGTTTTCAGAAATTATTCGTTAAAAACCTATACGAATTTAAACAATATTTTCGGTTTTTAACTCAATCAATATCAAATTATAACGTATAGTTTGACTTTTTTTTAACTTTTAGAGTTAATCAATTCCGTTATTTTATGTTAAATTTACTTAATCTTTAACTAAAAATGCCCGTAGATATGAAAAAACTAATTGTTTCTTTCGCTATAATTACAGCCTTAATCATTGGTTGTAAAACAAATAACAAATCAAATGACGCTAAAACTCTGACTGTTGCATTAGAACCAAAAAGCAACAG
>NZ_DHEI01000141.1:0-2221 GCF_002399805.1 Flavobacterium sp. UBA4854 | reverse complement strand
GAACCTGGAGTTCACGCCATTCACATTCATGAAAAAGCAGATTGTAGTTCTGCCGACGGAAGTTCTGCTGGAGGACACTGGAATCCGACTTTTAAAAAACACGGAAAATGGGGAGTTGGAGAATATCATAAAGGTGATATCGGAAATTTTACTGCTGATGCAAAAGGTAACGGATCTATCACTTTAACTACTGACGAATGGTGCATTGGATGCGGCGACAGTAATAAAGATGTTCTAGGAAAAGGCTTAATTGTACATGCAGGAACAGACGATTTTACAACCCAGCCAACTGGAAATGCAGGAGGAAGAGTTGCTTGTGCAGGAATCATTAAATAAGAAAAAATTTAAATAACCGCTATTTTTAACAAAATGTAGCGGTTATTTCATTTTAAAATGAATTCTAAAACAAGAAAAAGACATAGCTTTGCATCAGCAAAATTAAGTCCATGATTAACCCATCAGCACCAGGCTGGATCGATAAATTTTTTAGTGAACAGAAGTTTTCAGAAGCAATTCCTTTTGAAACAGTGGACTCGTTTTACTATAAAGTGAGAGAAACGGGATTCATTTACGGACATATTATTGCGATAGATTCTCAAATTCCGATTCCGATAAAAGGCTGGTTTAAAACCGAAATTTCAAAAGTTGCTTTACTTAATACGCTCTATCATGTTTTTTGTTTAGAGAAAAGAAATTCGGAACCTAAAAATTTTATTTCTGAAGTTTTAAAGTTTTACAAGCAAATGAATCCAGAAGGATTTAATTTGTTCAAAATTTTATTGCCAAAAGATACGCCTTCCCTATCTCTGGAAAATATTATTGACCAGAGAGTTCAAACCAATGACAGCATCATCAGTAAAAACTTTTCGCATTTGGTAACCAATGCGTTATTGTTTATTGATGTTTTGGCTTTCAGACAATATTTAGAGCACGGAGAAATTCCAGAAAAATATTTAAAAAGAATTGAAGAAACGGTTCTTGGAATTGTTGGTTTGGCCTTAAAAACCAAAACAGTAAAATCTCAGCATGATGATTTATTGATCAAACTTTTTGAAGCTTCTATACGCTATTCCAAATTTTCGAAAGTTACGGTTGAGACTTTAGAAACTTTAAATCTTGACTATTTTAAAAATAGACTTGAACATTATTACCTAATAGATATGGCCGGAATGGCTTTATGGAGCGATGGTGTAGTTGAAAACGAAGAGTCTTATTTTCTATACGCCTTAGGTTCAACAATGGGAGTTTCTGATGATTTTGTAACAAAAAGTATGGATACAACAAATACTTTTATTACAACACATAAAAAGAAGATTCCATATTTTAATTATTCTAATCCTGTTAAACATTTTTATGATCAAATGACGCATAGCGTAGTCAAATTAATCATAAGAAACAAAAACCGATTGATTAAAGAAATTGTTCAAAGTAAGGAATTAATGGTGCTCCTTGCCTATTCTACAACAAGAGATTTGGATGCGAAGGAAAAGAAAAAAGTAAAAAAACAGCTTTTGGACATTTGTAAAACCATTCCGTCGCTCACTATATTTTTACTTCCTGGAGGAAGTTTACTATTACCGATATTAATCAAGTTTATTCCAACAATGCTTCCATCGGCATTTAATGAGAATTTAGACGAAAACGAATAAAAAAAATCGCCCTTTTTCAAGGGCGATTTTTTATTTCTATCTTATCTATTAAAGATCTAATTGATAAACTGAATCCAGTTCTTCGTTTGAACTAATAGTTACATTCAAATCGGTTACAAAACCTGAATTTAAACCGTAAACCCATCCGTGAACCATTAAATCTTGTCCGTTTTTCCAAGCATTTTGAACAATTGACGTTTTTGCTAAGTTATAAACCTGCTCTTTTGCATTGATTTCGACAAAAGCATTAAAACGCTCTTCTTCGTTCTCAATTGAGTTTAAATATTTATCATGAAGACGGTATTCATCTTTAATATGACGTAACCAGTTATCGATAATACCAACAGACTGATGTCCCATTGCTGCTTTTACACCACCGCATCCATAATGTCCGCACACGATAATATGCTTAATTTTCAAAACGTTTACTGCATAATCCAATACACTTAACATATTCATATCAGAGTGTACCACCATATTAGCAATGTTTCTGTGTACAAAAACTTCACCTGGTTTTGCACCAACAATTTCGTTTGCAGGAACACGGCTGTCAGAACATCCAATCCATAATA
>NZ_DHEI01000047.1:19660-25606 GCF_002399805.1 Flavobacterium sp. UBA4854 | reverse complement strand
AAACACCTTTCTTTATTAGTTTCTGGAAATAGAAACAAAGAAAGCTGGACAAGCGCGCAGAAAACGACAGATTTCTTTTTATTGAAAGGATATGTAAAAGCGATTTTATCTCGTTTAGGAATTGAAAAAATTGGTAATGCTCCTGTTCAGTCAGATGTTTATTCTGAAGGAACTGCAATTACTTACAATAACGATATTTTAGTTGAAATGGGTGTTGTTAAAAAACCTATTTTAAAGCATTTTGGTATCAAACAAGACGTCTATTATGCAGATTTCAACTGGGATTTGGTTTTAAAAATCATCACAGGAAAAATTAAGTATACTGAAATTCCTAAATATCCGGAAGTTCGTAGAGATTTAGCTTTATTAATCGATGAAAAAACGACTTATGAAAGCATTTTCAATCTAGCAAAACAGACAGAAAAAACACTTTTAAAAGACATTAATCTATTTGATGTTTATCAAGGAAGTAAATTGCCTGAAGGAAAAAAATCGTATGCTTTAAGTTTTACTATTCAAGACAATACTAAAACATTAACTGATGCTCAAATCGATAAAATCATGTCTAAATTACAACAGACTTTCGAAACTGAACTAGGTGCAACTTTGAGATAATTTCTTTCTCAATTATAAAATAAAAAACCCGACAATAATCTTGTCGGGTTTTGTTTTTTGTTTCAAGTTTGAAGTTCAAAGTTTATGATAAAAAAAGCCCTAAAAACCCACGTTATTTAATTTCAATTTCTTGTTTAAAGCCTAGGGTATAATTTCTCGTTTTTTCTTCTTAAACGCAAAGTAAAAGCATGAATCTTCTATTATACTATATATCTTGTTTCCATTAATAAGTTAATGCAGCAAAAACGGGATACTCTTTTATTTTTTCTCTTCCGTTAAGAAAAGTCAGCTCCATTAAAAAATTACATTGTACAATTTCACCGCCAAGTTTTTCTACTAATTCACAAACTGCCTTTGCAGTTCCTCCGGTAGCCAACACATCATCATGAATTAAAACGCGATCCCCTTTTTTAATAGCATCTATATGCATTTCCAAACTATCAGAACCGTATTCTAATTCATATGAAGCAGAAATCGTATCGAACGGAAGCTTTTTTGGTTTTCTAACAGGAACAAACCCTGCTTTTAGTTCTTGCGCCAACAACATTCCGAAGAAAAAACCACGAGATTCTGCTCCAACTACCTTGTCTATTTTTTCTCCATTTAATGAGTCGAGCAAAATTCTGAGGCAATTTGTTCGAGCTTCTGGATTAATTAATAAAGGTGTGATGTCTTTAAATAAAATTCCTTCTTTCGGAAAACCCTGAATATCACGTATATAATTTTCGAACTGCATTTTTTTTTATTTTTATGTTATTTTTTCCTTGTTTATCTCACATTTATGTCTATCTTTGCACCCGCAATAAGCAATCAACAAAGCTACAAAAAAAATAGCTAATTGATAACAAAAAGGCCTCGTGGCGCAACTGAATAGCGCATCTGATTACGGCTCAGAAGGTTACTGGTTTGAATCCAGTCGAGGTCACAAAATTAAAATCCCATTTCTAACGAAATGGGATTTTTTTTTAACACTGCAGTGAATTTAATTTCAAGTAATGCGATGTTCAGCAATAAAATTAAAATTTTCAACAACAATCCAATTGAAGAAATCAAAAAACTTCACGAAGAAAAAATTACTTTATTTGAGCGTATGTTGAAAGAGAAAGATAAAATGATAACTAAGCTTGAGAAATTGATTGGGAAATAATTATTTTTTAAAGATATATAATTCTAAAAAGAGGCTTTGGAGTCTCTTTTTTTTGTTTTAGACCATTATTTATGAGTACAAAGTCAGGAGATATTCGCACAGCTTTTCATAAGAACTCTTCGGAGAGTTGGGTATTCAATTGACGCTATTTTTTTATTTATACTATTATTAAAATTCCTTCGACTTACAGATTTCTATTTATCTTTCGCAATTCTAAATCCGAACCCATCATTTCGCGTACCTTTTGGTGATTGATATCTCACTTCAGGCATATGAATTCCATATTCTAAGGGTCTTCCACTTTCATCTTGTGTTTCGTAAAACCAACTGACACCTTTTGAAATTTTATACTGTCCTTCTAAAGGCCCCAGAGGGTTTATTCTACTAACCAAGCTATCCTTTTCGGGGTTGTACCAATCAAAAACCCATTCACCAACATTACCAGTCATGTCGTATATACCAAGTTCATTCGGTTTAAGAAGTCCTACTTTATGAAATGTGCTGTTTGAGTTTTCTTTAACCCAGCCAACTTCAATTGGATTATTACTGCCACTATATTTATATCTTTTTGTTTTTATTCCACCTTTAGCCGCGTATTCCCATTCTGCTTCTGTTGGAAGCCTTCCTCCTGCCCATTTCGCAAATTCATTTGCTTCATCCCAAGTTGCAAGCATCGGATTTTCGTCTATCCATTTGTAATAAACTTTAATAACATGTGCATTTTCAATAGGAGGATCAGGCATTTTTCTACCTGTTTCTTTACAAAATTCTTTAAATTGTTGAACCGTTACTTCATACTTACTAATGTAAAAATCATCAAGTTCAACTACCCTATGCGGACTAGTAAATCCCTTTATAGAGTCACCTTTCGGACTTACAACAATCTGGTTTTTGCCTTGTTCAAAAGTTCCACCTTCCACAAAAATCCATTCCATTTTCTCATTACTTTTTTCACAAGAATTGAGAAATAAAAATCCAATTAAAAATATAAATGTTCGCAAAATCATTCAAATATTGATTAATGTTTATTAAAATTACTGGCAGCTAGCATATTTAACTGAACAAAAGTTCACAATTATTTATTCAGCAACCACCTTTACGAGCTGCACGCTTATAAATTATCTTACTATCTCGTTCTACATAGTCACCAGATATAATTGGGTATAAATACTTGGGCGAGTGTGATACACTATGGCTTTTTATAATTATTGTATCGTTAACTTTCAAGCTTTTTAACTGCTGGAATTCATTGCTGCCGGACTTTTCCAATCCAAAACTAAGTATATAATCATGATGATTAATGTTTACCATAATTCCAAAACCTAATCTTGACCCAGGCGGAAGAGAAAGAGAGGTTACAACTCCCATCATATTGGCATTATTATTAATAGGCTTTCTTATTATAGCTTCACTGGCGTAAACTCTATTACCCGCAGGAGAGGCTTCCCATTTTTTAAACATTATGCCGTCAGGAGTAGTCTCCCATTTTTTTAGTGTGGCTTTCTTTTCTGTATTAGAAAGGTTTTTAACTACTGACTTTTTAGAAATTTCATTTTTAATTTCATGATTAGCAAATACCAATCCGCTTACTACAACCAAAAATAAGATTAGTACATAAATGATTTTTATACTTTTTAAAGCTTTAAATAATAACATAGTTTACCTTCTTTTAAAGTTTATACAGCAAAACTACTTTGATATATTTCGGTTTGAGAGATAAAAATTGTAAATAAAAATGTAAACTTTGTAAATAAATTATTGACAATATGCACCTTAGCCGAAATCTGATCTCTAGAAAACGTAAATATCTGTTTGCATTGATATTTATCTTGTTTTCTGCTATAATCTATGCAGCTTTCCGTACGGATAGTAGTGATAACTTTAACTTTGCCAGAAGAGAAATTTTACTTCGAAAAATCGGACATGAATTACTTTTACAATCAGGCGACAGTACATCAAGAGTACTCCCTGTAAAAAAAATTTCAGAAAATGAATACCAGATTAGGTTTGAGAATAATTTTAGTTTTCAACCGGATTCGTTGGTCAATATTACAAGTCGTTTATTATTCAAAGACTCGTTCTCAAGCCATTATATCGTTAACGTCCTGAATTGTGGCAACTCTAGTGTTGCATATGGATATGTTATATCCAAAAATAAAAAAGATGATATTGTAGCCTGCCTAGGGAGAAAACAGCCCAAAAGCTGTTACATGATTAACATAAAATTCAAACCAACAGAAACAATTACATTACAAAGTAAATATGTTCTGGGAAGCCTTTCAATTTTAGCACTTGTCAGTTTTATTCTTCTGAAATCTGTTAAGTCAAAAAAACAAACACCTGATAATCAAACTAAAGACATTTATAATTTGGGATCGGTATTATTTGATGTAAAGAATCGAAAGCTTATCATAAATGAAAATACAATAGACCTCACCGTTACAGAAACACGGGTTTTGCTCATTTTCGCTTCTTCTCCAAATAAAACAATAGAAAGGAATCGCTTACAAAAAGAGATATGGGAAGATGACGGTGTAATCGTTGGCCGTAGTTTAGATATGTTTATATCTAAGCTTAGAAAAAAACTTCAATCTGATCCAAAAATCAACATTGTTGTTGTACGCAGCAAAGGTTATAAACTTGAAATTAACTAGCAGAAAATGTTTTACTAATAAAAAATCTTTCAATACTTTTATTTTTAAAAACTAAATCTACGGAATAAATAGGTTAATTTTTTTTCATTGCATTTTCCATCAATCCCAAATAGTACATCTAAACCAAATTACCAAAGCCACTGGAAGACAGACACTACATATAGTAAGCCAATTTCTTCAAATCATCTAAAAATGATGTTGTAATTTGTCCCGTTGATCACTTAAGGAGACAACTAGCAAATAGTTGTCTCTTTTTTTATGCCCTAATGTGAAGACTTTTCAAGCCTTTACACTCTAACAATTTATGGTTCGATTTTTTCAAAAGGAATTCTTCGCCTGTTTGAAACAAACAGTCCTAAAGTGGCATTATTAGAAATTTTATCAAAGCTCGATGATGGTTCGAAGTCCCATCAAGGATAGTAGTTTTTTTTCTCTTTAGATTTATCGTAATTTTTTTGATTTCAAATTACACCTTTTAACGCTAATTTTGCAATATACAATTGAACTTCTCAATACAAACCTATAGATTTATGGTGGAGTACAAAAAAATAAAGCCTTTTAAAGAACTGGAACCATTTATCCATTTCTTTTGGGAACTGAAAGGAAATGGGAATGAAGGCCAATGGGAACGGGTTTATCCAGATGGCTGCACAGGAATTCTAATTAATATAGGAAATAATTGTCTGACAGACAATGGTTCTCTCTCTATGGAGTTTGGAAAAACATATATAGTTGGAGCAATGAATTCATTTAAAGACAGTTTTATTGATACTGACACTCATTTACTAGGCGTGTGTCTAAAGCCTGCTGCTCTTGCTAATTTCTATAATTACATTTCACAAAATGAGCTGACCAATGATACTATTGAATTTGAAAAATCCAATTCATTTAATGTTGACAAAATATTGGCAAACCCGTTTAAGTATTTTACGCATTTTTTTTCAGAAAGAATAAATTATAGAGAAAACCCATTGCAATCCATTATTAATGAAATAAATTTAACCAACGGACAGACCAGCATTTACGAATTGTCACGAAAGAATTGCACAACTATAAGACAGCTAGAGCGAAATTTTAAAAAGTACATCGGACTATCACCAAAAGAATATTCAAATATCATACGCTTTCAGAATGCTTTGAGTATTATTCAAACATCATATAAAAACCGGAGTTTATCAGATATTGCATTTGAGTGTGGTTATTATGACCATTCCCATCTCACTAATGAAATCAAACGAAATACGGGGCTTTCACCATCCTTGCTTTAATTTGTCGCATTTTTACAAAGTGTGATTATAAGTCTCTTAGTACCTTTGGCAAAACAATAAAATTTAAAACAAATGCGAAAAATAAAACTTTTCATTGCTGTAAGTTTAGATGGTTACATTGCAAAGCCAAATGATGATCTAAGTTTTTTAAAGCTTGTAGAAAAAGAAGGTGAAGATTATGGGTATGAAGAATTTACCTCTGAGATTGATACTATAATAATTGGAAGAAAAACCTACGATTATGTGCTTAAAGAAATAGGTG
>NZ_DHEI01000047.1:0-19493 GCF_002399805.1 Flavobacterium sp. UBA4854 | reverse complement strand
CAAATAGGAAGAACATTTTTTTACACTGGAAATATCACTGAATTAATTAAACGGCTAAAAACTGAAAAAGGAAAAAATATTTATTGCGACGGTGGTGCTGAAATAATAAACGAATTATTAAAGAACGGTTTAATAGATGAGTTTACAATTTCTGTAGTTCCAATTTTATTAGGCAACGGAACAAGATTATTTAAAGATGAAAGACCTGAACAAATGCTTGAACTAAAGTCAGTAAAAACATTTGAAACAGGATTAGCACAGTTGAATTACAAATGTAAATAAATCAATTTTTAACTTCAGTGAAACAACATTTAATAAGATAAATTAAATATTTTATACCAAAAAGCAGCAAATATAACCATCGTATTTCACCTGAATAATCTCAAACCATTTATTTAATATTACTAAAACTGATCTAAATTCTTTATTTAAATGCCGAGTTACACATTCGGATTTAATTATAGAAATTACTTCAATAATAAATTAAAATCACATTTTTCACATTAAAGCATTACGGTGAATTTAATTTTGGGTAATGCAATGTTCGATAATAGAATTGAAATTTTTAACAATAATCCTATTGAGAAAATCAAAAAACTTCACGAAGAAAAAATTGCTTTATTTGAGCGTATATTGAAAGAGAAAGATGAAATGATGACCAAGCTTGAGAAATTGATTGGTAAATAATTATTAATAACGATATTAATTAAAAAAGAGACCTTAGAAGTCTCTTTTTTGATTTTAGAATATTATTTCTGGTGCGAAGTTAGAAGATATTCGTAGGGCTTTTTATAAAATATTAGCGCAACTATCCATACATATTTTTTATCTCCGACATAACAAAGGTACTTTGGGTACTCCCTATACTTTCAACTGATCCCAATTTATTAAAAACAAAATCCTGATAATGCTTCATATCTTTGGCAGAAACTTTCATTAAAAAATCATAATCTCCTGAGATATTATAACATTCTACAACCTCTTCTATTTTCATAATATCACTAACAAATTGATTCCCGATATTACGATCGTGCTGTTTAAGTTTGATATTACAAAAAACAATGAAACCTCTATTTAGTTTTTCTGCATCCAACAAGGCTATATATTTTTTAATGTAACCGCTATTTTCTAATCTTTTAATTCGCTCAAAAACAGGCGATGCCGAAAGATTTACCATTTTAGCAAGCTCTTTTACAGTATATTTAGAATTATCGTGTAGTATATTTAATAACTGAAGATCGATATCGTCTATTTGTTCCATAGAATATTTTAGTTTAATTTATTTTGAATACAGAATAAAATTCTTCAAATATAACCAAAAACAATACAAAAATCTTATTTTACACATGTTAAAACATAACATACTGCAGCGTTTATCTTCACAGTATAAAAATCTAAAAGGCATTATTTTATAACGGGAAACGTTATGCTTGGTACCCTTTATCAAAAAGATAAAGGGCCACGTCATAAATAAAATTATACTTCTTTTCGTCGAGCCATACTCTGAGCAATGATGCTGGCGGCAATCAATTGCAAGGCATGGTAAAGCATGAGGGGCAGCAATACGATGCCAGTGATGGTACTGTGCTGAAAAAGTACTTTTGACATAACGGTGCCGTGCACCAATGACTTTTTAGATCCGCAGAATAAAACAGTAATACGGTCTTCATCTGAAAAGCCAAGCAAGCGGCTGAGTAGTCCGACACAAAAGAATACAGCAAAAAACAACGCCATCAAGCCTGCAGCGAGTCCGGCAAGTTCAAGGGCGGTGAAGCCCTCAAAAAGATTTTCGGAAAATGACTTACAAAACGACGTATAAATAATAGTTAGAATAACTGCCTGATCGAAATATTTGAGCTGTTTCTTGTATTTTTCGGCAATAGCACCGAAACGAGAATTGAGGCTTATGCCAATGATGACAGGCAACAAGACTTGCAGAATCAACTTTATGACGATTTGGGTAACATCAAAATCGCCTGTCGCAGAAGCTATAAATAGGCCAACCCAGAGCGGCGTAACCACCACCCCGATCAAACTGGAAATGCTAGCATTGAAAATTGCAGCAGGAATGTTTCCCTTTGCGATAGAAACCATGACCACCGAAGAGGAAACTGTAGACGGTAATGCTGCCAGAAAAAATACACCCAGCCAAAGCAGCTCGAAGCCGTTATTGACAAACAACGGACGAAATGCCAAAACAATGAGCGGAAAAAATAAAAAGGTGGTCAACTGAACGATAATATGCATTTTCCAGTTAGAAAGTCCCGCTTTTAGTTTCTCAACACTCAGTCGCATGCCATAAAATAAGAAAATCAAGGAAACGCCTGCATTGGCAATCTCCTCCAGCGAAACAGGTTCTTTGACCATGCCTGGCTTTGGCAAAAAATAAGCCATCAGAATCATGGTGGCTATCATTAACAGGAAACCGTCGAAACCTGCTTTTTTTAATACTTCTAATAATTTATTCAATGTGTTTTAATATTATTTCTCCGTGGAGACACGGACTCTCTTATTAATATATTCAAACTAAATCCCAAGTTCTTTGCGTATAATTTCTGCTCCTGCGCTTAAAGCACTCAACTTGCCTCTAGCCACGTTTCGAGATAACGGAGCCATACCGCAGTTTGTAGAAGGATAAAGATTTTCGGCATCTACAAACTCAAGCGCTTTACGCAGGGTATTAGCTACTTCTTCTGGTGTTTCGATAGTGTTTTTTGCCACATCAATGGCACCGACCATCACTTTTTTACCGCGAACAAGTTCCATTAAATTTAAAGGCACATTGGAGTTGTGGCATTCTAAAGACACCACATCAATTTTAGATTTTTGAATTTTTGGGAAAATTTCTTCGTATTGTCGCCACTCTGAACCTAATGTCTTTTTCCAATCAGTATTTGCCTGTATTCCATAACCATAACAAATATGAACCGCAGTCTGGCAGTGTAAACCTTCAATAGCTCTTTCTAATGCTGCCATTCCCCAATCGTTTACTTCATCAAAGAACACATTAAATGCAGGTTCATCAAACTGGATAATATCTACTCCTGCATCTTGAAGTTCTCTTGCTTCTTCATTGAGTGCTTTCGCAAATTCCCACGCCAATTTTTCTCGGCTTTTATAATGGTCGTCGTACAAGGTATCTACCATTGTCAGCGGGCCTGGCAATGCCCATTTTATAGGCTTGTTAGTCTGTTTACGTAAAAATTTAGCATCTTCAACAAAAACTGCTTTTTGACGTGCAACCTCACCTACCACCACTGGAACACTCGCGTCATAACGGTTACGGATTTTTACTGTTTTACGATTTTCAAAATCTACACCGCTTAAATGCTCGATAAAAGTCGTTACAAAATGCTGGCGTGTCTGCTCGCCGTCACAAATGATATCTAGATCTGCCAATTGCTGTTCCTGCAGAGAAATGCGTAAAGCATCTTGTTTCCCTTCAAGGAGCTGATCGCCTTCTAATTTCCATGGTGACCAAAGTTTTTCAGGTGGTGCAAGCCAGGCAGGTTTGGGTAAACTTCCAACAATAGAGGTGGGTAATAATAATTTTTTCATAATAGTATAATTTTAATGCGTTGTAATCAATTAAAGGATAAAATTAGCAGACCATTGTTCCAGGAGACTTTTGTAAGGCTTAATGAAATGCTCTTCTGCATATTTGCCTTGTTCAACAGCCAGTCTGCTGCGCTCTTCGCGGTCATAATCCACTCGGGTCAGTGAATAATCTTCGTGTTTAAGACTAGGTTGATAGATTTTCCCTGCCCCTGAATTTGCATTGTAAATTTCAGGGCGGTAAATCTTCTGAAAAGTCTCCATCGTGCTGATTGAGCTGATTAATCCAAGATCTGTATAATCGGCAAGTAGATCTCCGGAATGATAAAAAGCCATCGGTGCCACACTATTCTGAGGCATGAAAAAACGAACTTTTAAGCCCATTTTAGAGAAATATTCATCAGTGATAGAATACTGATCTTGCAGATACTCAAAACCCAGAACTGGATGCTGATACTCTGTGCGACTATAAGTTTTGTTACTCGATACACTTAGACAAATGATAGGTGATATCTTAAAGTGGTCTTTATAAGTAGCTGAATTCACAAAGCACTTATAAAGTTTTCCGTGCAAATCGCCAAAATTTTCAGGAATAGAAAAAGTAGATTTATTTTTATTGTGCTCAATCAATAAAATACTGAAATCATAATCCCGAACATAAGAGGAATAATTATTTCCGGCAATTCCTTCGATTTGCTGGCCAGTCTTACGGTCAATAATATTTGTTTTTAAAACTTCAATCATCGGTAGATCGTTACTACCATTTTTATCATCAATACTCATTGTTACTGTGAGAATTTCAAGTTCTACATGGTAACGATCTCCTTTTGGATTATCCAAATGAGCCAATGCATTGAATCGATTGTTAATCATATTTAAGGCATTGCGTAAGTTTTGCTGGCGATTAGCTCCTCTGGCCAAGTTGGCAAAATTGGTTGTTAAACGCGTTTTACTTGAGGGGTGATAATTTTCATCTAAACAAGTGCTTTTTAGCGTGAACACAAAATCATTTTGGATTGTATTCTGGGTATTTTCAATATCCTGCTTTTCGCTTATTCTTAAATCTTCTTGTATTTTCGCTTTCATTTGATGACAAGGTTTAGTTTTTTTACCCTGCAAATTTGAAAATAAAAGATTTAATATTTTACAAAACTAAAAAAATCAGATAATTATTCTTTTTTAAAACACTTTTAAAGATTATTAATCTTTTTACAAATATAATAACAAAGGAAAACAGATAATTATTCTTTGGAGAACTAGGATATGAGTGATTTGCAGTTTCCCATAGCAATTCAAACCTCGAAAAAGAAAACAATATAATTTATATTTGCCAAAATTTAAGATAGATATAGTAATGAATTTAATAGAAAATTTAAAATGGCGCTATGCCGCCAAAGCTTATTCCAACGTTAAAGTAGCAGAAGAAAAAGTTGATCAAATCTTAGAGGCTATAAATCTCTCAGCATCTTCTTGTGGTCTGCAATCTTACCGTGTTTTTGTTGTAAGCAACCCAGAAATCCAAAAAAAATTAGGTGCTGATTCGTACAATAGACAAATTGAATCTTGTTCTCATTTGTTGGTTTTTGCTGCATTCAATGACATGTCTTCGACTTACATTGACAATTACATGGCAATGACAGAAAAGCAAAGAGGTCTTGATGCTGGTGCGTTATCAGGATTTAGAAATGGATTGCATGCTTATTTTAGTGCTATTAATGCAGAACAAAAAGCACTTTGGGCAGCAAAACAAGCTTATATTGCACTAGGAACAGCACTTATTGCTGCGGCAGAATTGAAAGTGGATGCCACTCCTATCGAAGGATTTAATGCTTCTATTATCGACGAGGTTTTAGGTTTGAAAGAGAAAGGGCTACATTCTACAGTTATTCTTGCTTTAGGATACCGTGATTTGGAAAAAGACTACATGGCAACTATGAAAAAAGTTCGTTTGCCTATAGATGAAATGATAACGAAAGTTTATTAATGTTATTAGATATGTTAAATTATTATAGGAAAAGTATACTTTCAACCTTATGGAATTGATAACTTCTCTGCCATAAAGAGCTAAGGCAAATTATACAGTATTGTCTTGTATAAATTTCATGGCAGAATCATGGTGCATTGCATGCTATTTATTTTTTGAATATTGACTCTGTTGCTGAACGAGAAATCTAAAACTAACTGGCATGAAGCTTAAATAAAAAACAGCCCGAAGGCTGTTTTAATTTTTATGCTATATTACAATAAAACTCTAATTTTCCGTAAAGTTAGATGCACTAATGAACCATCGATATATCTGACAAATTGCCTTATTTTTTCAAAATAAATTTCTGAGCTTTAAATGAACCGTTATCTATTTTTTTAATTAAATAAATACCATCTTCAAGATTTTCTAAGTGAATTGTATTTAGAATATCTGATTTTAGATTTACTGATTTTATAATTTTTCCAGAGGTATCTATTATAATATAATTTCCATCATATTTGGTAACAACATTTAAAATTCCTTTACTTGGAACAGGGTACATTTTAAAGTCGGATACTTTGAAATCGTCTAGTCCCAAAGTACTTACATTAATACAATCAGAAACAATTGTACACCCTCCAACAGTAATTTCAACTTTATAATCTCCAGCGACTGTTGCTTTAAATGATTGGTTAGTTTCATTTGTTAGCAGTGTGTTTGGACACTTATACCATTGATAAGCAGCTCCTGAATGGTCCGATGTCAATATTCCAGAATTTAAGGTTACTGTTTTCAGAATTGCAGAAGAATTGCTAATAGTTAATGCTAAAGTCTTGGTATCACATCCTGAAGAATAGGTGTAATTTCCAGAAGAGGTATAAGTAGTGCCATTTACTGGCCAGGTATAGCTATCGCAAGCGCTTTCAGTTTGTGTAGAACTTGTAGAATTAGTGATCGTTAATGCTAAAGTCTTGGTGTCGCATCCTATTTTATGAGTATAAGTTCCAGATGCTGTATAATTAGTGCCATTTACTGGCCAAGTGTAAGAATCACATCTGGAAATAATTTCGGTTGGAGATGAAGTTGAGGGAGTGATTGTTAAGTTTAGAGTTTTAGTATCACATCCGACAACTGTAGTATACGTTCCAGTAGCGGTATAAGTTGTTCCATTTGCACTCCATGTGTAAGAATCACATGCAGTTATCGTTTCAGGTGTAGAAGTTGTAGATGGAGTAATGGTCAAATTAAGAGTTTTAGTATCACATCCACTCACATTTGTGTATGTTCCAGAAGTTGTATAGGTTGTTCCATTTGCACTCCATGTGTAAGAATCACATGCATTTACCGTTTCAGGCGTAGAAGTTGTAGATGGAGTTCCCGTTACAGTTTTTACCAGAACTCTATCGCTTGCACAATAAGCTGTTTCGCAAGCAACACAATAAGTAGTATTATTTTCTGTAGGTGTTGCAGAAACTGAATTTCCTGTTGCAAAACTTGTTCCGCCGGTCATCGCGTTATACCATGTAGCAGTTGTACCAAGTGGACAAGAAGCGTTTAAAGTAACAGCTGTACTTCCTAAACAAGGAATATTTTGTGTGTCTGCAGTAACTGTTGCACTTTCTGGTTTAATTGATGTCGTTGTAATATTAGAATTTACAGTTGCAAAATTAGAACCACTAACGGTTGCTTGATTTGTAACAGAACAGGTATTTTGCGGTAATGTGCCCGCAGCGTTAATTGTCGCACTAAAAGTAATTACAGTGCTTTTTCCGGCAGATAAAGCAAATGGTCCGGCAGTAAGCGTTTGATTAACCACTTTTGCTGTGGCAGTTTTAGCTGATACTGAATTATTAGTTGTATTACTATTCACGGATTCTGTCGTAGGAGCAGCTGTTTCTTCTTGTACTGCTTCTTTCTGAGTAGCCATTCTTGAAGCACTTCCATTGTCAGGAATAGTGACAGTTCCCGAAGTTATAACTCCAGTACCTCCTTCATCCACTCCTACTCCTGTTGGAGTGCTAGTATTATTGCTATTCCAGAAAGCTGTCAATGCGGCGCTTCTGTCTCCGCTTCCTGGAACATAGGGTGGACTGCCCTGCAAAATTACCGAACAATTTGGCCCCTGAGAGAACACGTCAAAATTTCCTTTTGCCAATCCGCTGGCGGAGTTAACTATATTACCAGTAACCTTTGCAGCACTAACCATTGTACTGGAAGCATTATCAGCATAGGCAACTACTCCAATATGAGTGTAAGCATTATTTACAACACTAATGTTATTATTAGTAATAGAAGCATCAATTCTTCCTATACTTAATGCAGCGTTATCATTTGCTTCAGAGAAAATACCGTAATTAGCCGCATTAGTAATTATATTATTAGCTATTTCGGTAATATGTTTGGCATTTCCATAAGCGGCAACACTAATACCATTACTAGAAGAAGTTGAACCTCCACCATCAATAGTATTATTATTTATACGCCCTTTTATAGTTCCCGAGCCTTGATTTCCAACACTGCATGCAGAAAGACCATTATAACTTGATTTTAAAGTGTTATTTAGAATATTGTAACTCACAGTTGCAGTACCAGCTACTTGCAAAGATAAACCATTGCTTCCAGGACTTACAGTTGCTGCATTTATAGTATTAGCATCTGTGGATGCATTATCTCCTCCAATTTGAACTGTATTTACAGAAGATCCGCTAAAATTCAGAGCCAAACCAGTAGTTTTTGAATTAGAAAAATCATTCTTTTTAAAAACTAATGTATTGTTTGTTGTTCCTTTAGCTTGAAAAATAAAATTACTGTCTCCGTTTGATTTATTAAAAGAGTTTTTAAATTGACAACCGGTTATTGTCAAATTAAGTGCAGGATTTTGAGAAAGTTGTCCATTAAATCCAAAAAAGCCTCTTCCCCAAGAATCATTAACATTTGTGTTTGTTATCGAACATGTCCCTTTTAAATTTAACGCAAATATTCCTCCAACACTTACATTTCCTCCATTTGCACTTCCGCAGCCTGTAATTGTACTATTAGCTAATACGAAATTATTAACATCATTCAAATTTATTCCAACAGAGTTTGTAGTACCAATGATAACAATATTATCTAAATTAACACCTCCAGAGATGGTTTTAAAATGTAGTGCTCCATAAGAATTAGTGTTATCATCTTCAGGATCACTAATTACAGTAGTAGAATTATTTGCATTAGTAAAATTCATGTTTTTAAGCGTAACATTGGCACACGATATAAACTCAACACCTCTTAAAGCTATATTTTGTATTGTCCCTCCAGATCCTGTAATAGGTCCTGTTCCAGTAACCTGAAAACTTCCTTGTGAACTACTTACTGAAATTCCTTTAGAGACTCCACTAGCAGAAATACTGGTAAAAATACAATCTAAAGCACCGCCGTTGGTAATATTAACGGCCTGTGCATTTGTTGTACTAATAGTTGTATTCCTAACTTTTAAAGCTCCAATAGATGAACCAGATAAAGTACCTGTTAACGCAACAGCTTGAATATCATTATTTGCTTTTAAATTGACACCGGCAATAGTAGGATTTGTTCCGCCAGTAGAGGGTAAAGCATTACTATAAGTTGGCACGGAAAGACTTAATATAGAAGCCAGACTTGCACTTGCCCCTTGTCCAATTACTTTTTGATTATCATTTAAAGTCAAAAGTCCAGTAACTGTACCTGAGTAAATAAAAATAGGATATGCAGCGCTTCCTGTAATAGCATTTAAAGTTTGGTAAGGTGTGGCTAAAGTTCCGTTTCCTGCTGTTGCAGCTGCACTATTAACAAAGATAATAGGAGTTGTTACCGCAATATTTACTGTTGCAGTCGCGGTTTTACCATTAGCTGATGTTAAGGTGTAGGTAAAACTATCAGATCCGGAATATCCTGCGTTTGGATTATAAGTAAATGAACCGTTTGCATTCAGAATTACAGATCCGTTTGTTGCTCCTGTCAATAAAGAAACTGATAAAACAGTTCCATCAGGGCTAAAATCATTTGCTAAAACACCGCCTGCCGCATCTACATCTATTCCAACATTTCCGATACAGGAATAAGAATTATTGTTTGCTATTGGTGTTGCTTTAAAAGAGTTTGGAACTAAGGTTAGATTAGAATCTAAAATATCTTCGAAATTCATTCCTAAAGCATCTTCCGCACCTGTATTTGTTATCGTTACAGTAAAATCAAGCTGAGAACCAGGCTGAGCGTTTCCACCTCCATTTACCGCCACACTATTTGTTACGGTAACTGTAGCAGCTACAGCTGGTGCGATTGTTTTACCTGTTTTTATTTCAACTTTTTTAACTTTACTTTCTTTTTTCTGATCTATAAAAGTTTTTTCAGCTTTTACAAAACTTTCAACTATAGGAGCAACAAAATTTTTCTTAATAATAGTGTTGTATTTCATTCCAAAACTTAGAAATCCAACTAGTATTATTACAACTAAGAGTTTGTTATTTTTCATTTTTTTTGCTTTTAATTAGCCTAATTAAGAAAATACCGCTTCATATTTCATTCCCACTTCATCAAACCCCAGTGGTGTAAGAAATAATTCTAGATTGCCTTCTTCAGGGTGTATAATATTAAAAATACCCTGTTCGTAATATTCGTCTTTTTGCTGAGTTCGAAAAACTAGAGAAAATGGAGTTCTTTGTAATGGAGAGTAACTATCAAATTCAGTTACAGAAATTAACTCCGCATCATGCTGAATTTCTTCTGAAAATTTAATAACAAATACTTTATTAAGCATAGAATTAAACTTATTTGCAGAGAGTAAAGATATATCCATATAATTTTGTTAATCGTTAAAATCAGTTATTAGAATTCCATTCCATTAAATGGTAAACACCATTTGTTTCACTTATTTTTTTAAATCCTAATCGTTTATATAAATTCATTGCAGGGTTAAAAGCCTCAACATGTATCGAGACATTTAAATTATTGCTGCCTGCTTTTTTAAGGATTTCATTTAAAATGGAGCTGCCAATATTTTTATTTCTCCATTCAGGCAATATTGTAATATCTATAATTCTCACAGGTTCATTTTCAGAAAGGAAATCAATATATAATCTTCCAACCGGAACTTTTTCTTTTTCAATTATATAAAATTTTGCATCCAAAAAATTCTTCTGATAATATTCATGCTGGACAGAAAATTGCTGATCAATAAAAAGTCTTTTTTGTTCATCATTCCAATTAGTTCCTTTATCTAGTTCTTCTTGACGAGTACTGCCATATATTTCCCGAAGAAGAGTTTTATCACTTTTCTGAATATCTCGAAAACTAATATCTTTTATTTCTAAATTCAAATCCATTTAAATTAGCTTCTTGCTGGAAAAATTCCCTGAAGCGCAATACAAAAATTCATTGTCAAATAAGGCATCATATTATTGTGTGGCAATCCCGAGCCAGCTATAGCTACAGAGTTTAAGCTCATATTGGTATTTGTTCCCGTCTGGCCATAAATTCGTATAGGATTTCCACGACCTAAACTATTATTAGTCGGAGATGTTGACTGTGAGTTTGAAGTTGCAGCCATCAATGAATGATTGTGAGATGGAATTTCAGACTCAAGCAAACTAACATTTTCACTTCCGCCTGTTTCCCCTAAATCGTGTAAAGATAATCCTGGACCTTGTCCTGGATGCATAGGAACACTCCCTTGTAAATTAGGGAGAGCAAAAGTGCTTCTCCCGTCACCTCCATATGTGGTTCCCAGCAAAGAAAAAAGCGATGTATTTTGAGATATAGGCAATAATTGCCCATTGCACATGGCCCAACCTTTTGGTGCAAAATTAAAGGGAAAAAGGCGTATCTCGGCAACAAATTGATCCATAGATATATTGTTTTTATTTTTATTTAAAAAGTATCGAAAATTTTAAATTTCTATGTTTGACTAGGAAATATTCCATACAACGAAAGGATAAAATTAACACACAAATAAGGCTGAAAATTAGTGTGAGGCTGACTTCCTCCTGCACTTGTAACCGATGATGCATTTAAATCTGATGTTGGTACAGCACTAGAAAACATTTTACTTCCCGGAGGATTAGTGCTAAATAGCGCATTAGACGGACTTGCAGTATCTGCCAAATCTGTAGTCGCTATTAAATTATGCGTGTGAGCAGGAATTTGATTAATGGTTAACGTAATATTTTCTGCCCCACCTGTTTCTGCCAATGTATAGTTTGTACCGCTAGAGGATGTGCCGAAATGGATAGGAACTCTTCCGCGTAAATCTGGTAGAGCAAAAGTACTTTGGCCATCACCTCCATAAGTAGTGCCAATTA
This sequence comes from Flavobacterium sp. UBA4854, assembly GCF_002399805.1. Lineage (NCBI taxonomy): Bacteria > Pseudomonadati > Bacteroidota > Flavobacteriia > Flavobacteriales > Flavobacteriaceae > Flavobacterium > Flavobacterium sp. UBA4854. Next base: position 7,655 of record NZ_DHEI01000047.1, on the reverse strand, counting down.
ATTGAAATAATGTATCATACTCAGAAATAGGAAGAATCTGTCCTTCACAGAACATCCATCCTACAGGAGCAAAGTTTCCTCCAAACATTCTGATTTCCCCAACGAAAGGTTGTGCCATATCTTTACTTTTTACAATTAATAATTAATTTTGAGAAGGAAAAATACCTTGTAAAGAAATACAAAAATTCAAGGTAAGGAATGGCTGCATGTTTAAATGAGGCTGACTTCCGCCAACACTTTTAAGAGAACCAGAGTTCATCGAAGTAAAATTTTGACTTTGACCGCTATAAACTAAATTAGGGGCAGTATTAGCCAATGAATTTAAAGAGCCAGGTACATTGGTACTTACCGAATCTGTTTTCGCCTGCAGTATATGAGTGTGCTGAGGCAGTTCTGATACACTTACAGTATGTGCTTCTTCTCCACCTTGGTCTCCTATTGTATGCCCATTTCCAAAATGAATAGGAATTCTTCCTTTTAAATTTGGTAAAGCAAATGTCGTTTGTCCATTGCCTCCATACATTGTTCCTAGTAAAGAAAACAAAGCTTGATTTTGGTTTATAGGCAAAAACTGCCCATTACATAAAGTCCAGCCTTTTGGGGCAAAGTTAAAAGACATGATACGTATTTCTCCTAAATAAGGTGTTGCCATAATATTGACTATTTATAGGTTTTCGAAGTAAATTATATTAAACCAAAAAAGAATCTGAAGCAAAACTATGCTTAGAAATTATTTCCTTTTGATATACGATAGAATTGCCTTCTTTTATCATAATTTTTGTCACGGTTTGTTCTGGAGATAAATTAGTTTGCAGAAAAACGCTTCCTTTTCTTGTATAAAAGCCATAAGGATCTAATTTCTGTACTGGAGCAGGAAATAAATAATGAGATAAATTAACATCGTCACGATATACATTTAAGTCTTTCATAGCTACAGTAATAGCTTCCAAATCAAATCCCGATAAAGGTCTTAAGGATTTCCAGTTACCATTTGAATCTTTTCCAAAACATAACAAAACATTATCTACTTTTCCAGTAGCCTCAGTTTGAAGATGCATAGGAAACATTTTTAGCAGACCGTCCGAAGAACCGAAACAATAATTTCCTGAAGCAGCGTATCCCGTCTTCTCCCATTTTAAAATAGATTTTTTATAGCAATCTGCTAGAGATTGATCTAAAAGGAAAGCATCAAAAAAAGTTATTTTTGAGAATTTCGCTAGAATATTTTCTTCATCATTTTCTGAAATCGAAAAATTTTCCAGAGTGCTCTGAGCTGCTAGAGAGCCACAAAAAAGAGTTGTTACACCAACAAATCCAACATTTTTTATAAAATTTCTTCGTGCTAAATTGATCATAATTCTCTGCTTTTCTGTTAAATTCACAGTAAAAGTAATAAAAGGAAATATGAAATGGTAATTTTTTGTTAAAGAACACAATAAAAACCGTATAAGTACGTTAAATGGTTCTTTTTTTTAAAGAAAACACTTATACGGAAAAAAATATGCAAAGCTAAAGCGTAGAGTTAAAAAGGAAGTCCAACAAATCTTGATAAAATCAATAAGCAACAATTCTTTGCTGTTTCATGTTTTTTGTTTTAAAAGTTATTTTACTTCTGGAACAATAATTTGATATTTTCCGCTAAGATGCATTAGACTAAAAAGATACATTAGCCCATCATAATACGGATCAAAATAACCGTCTTCATAAGGTTCAAGCTTTGCATTCCAAACCGCATGAACAAAATCTAAACTTGCTTTATCCTGATTGACCAATGATGCTGTTGCTGAAGTAGCCACTAGACCAATAGAATGTCTTAGTTTTTTAACAGGGCCAGCCTGAAGGATAAAGTCAGGAGTCGAACCATCCAAATTAAATTGATCTTCAAACTTGTCTAAGCCTTTTGATCTAAGAAAATTTTGAAATCGCTTCGCATAGTCTTCCTGCCATTCTTTATCTTTTCGGTACCAAGTATAATCCATAGCAATATTCATAGGGACGCGCCAAGAGTCATAACGGAATCCAGGAGGCATCCAAGGTGTCGGATGCGGTTCTCCGTTAAATTCGGTATAATCTGAATTTAGTCCCGTAACAGGATGACAGGCTTTATGTAAAAAGTTACGTGACACATCGGCACATTCCTTATAGAACTGTTCATGTCCGTCTTTGGCATAGCATGCCCATATTTCATAAAAGGCTGGAACATGATAAGAAGGATCTGTCCAATTGTAGCCGTCTCCTTCTGGTACAAAAGAAATTTGCTTATGTTCTGTATTTATAATATTATGCACATTGCCTGTTCCGTCTTTTTTCCACATGCCATCTAGTATTCTTCTGGCTTCTTTGTAGTAGTTTATTCCTGTATCATTACCCCATTTATTAGAAGCGAAAAGCAAGCTCGTTATATAATACAGTTCTCCGTCTGAAGCAGAACCTAGAGAATTTTGTTTTTTAGTTTCTGGATTTACGCTCCACGCAAAATATCCTTCTCTAGGTCCATCTTGATGCTGCATGTATTTTACAGACCATCTCCATAAACGATCGAAAACCTCTTTCTTGTTAAGCTGAACGGCAACCATCATACCATAAGACATCCCCTCGGTACGGGCATCTTTATTTTTAACGTCAGAAACATATCCTAGAGAATCACCTTCTTCAAAATATACTTTATTTGGACCTTCGAATATATCAAAATAAGCTCTGGCTAATTTCTTGTCTATTTCGTCTTGACTGTAGCCTGCTTCCTTAAAGAGATTTCTATACTGAGGCCTTTCAGATTCTATTTTAGCTGTTTTCTTCTTATTTTGCCCTAGTCCCGATAACGGCAGTATCAGTATGAAGATCATCACAAAACCAGAAATTTTAATGTTTAATTTTTTATATTCCATCATGTTTATCTTTTTAAATAGTATTTCTTCATAAGAAAAAATAAAATGAGATTTTATTTTACAGAACTTACGCCCTCTGTAGTTTGTACAATTTTTTGAATGGTTCCGTCTTTATTATAATGCATATAGTCTACGCAGATTGAACGTCTATAACTGCCGCCCGTTGGCAAACTTCCATTGTGGTAAAAAAAGTACGACTTTCCTTTATAGTCAATAATTCCGGGATGTGTGGTAAAACTATTCGGTACATTTTCCTGAATAATTCCCTGATACTTCCATGGTCCAGTTATACTTTTTGCTGTACAATACTCTATCATTTCGGGTTTTGTTCCTTCACTGGCGTACACTAAATAATAAAGTCCTTTTCTTTTATAGACCCATGGACCTTCAATATAATTTTTAGGCTTAAAAGTGGTAATTTCACCATCTACTTCTATCATGTTTTTCTTAAGTTTTACCCATTTGCAACTTCCATTTCCCCAAAACATATAGGCTTGTCCATCATCATCTATAAATACTGTTGGGTCAATATCATCCCAACCATACTTCATATCTGTTGTCATTTCATTTATAATAAGTGCTTTTCCTATTGCATCTTTAAAAGGCCCAGTTGGACTATCTGAAACAGCCACTCCTATTGCAGCACCGCCTTGGCTTACTTCATTTTTTTTATGAAATGTCGAAACAAACCAATAAAACTTTCCATCTCTCTCGATGCATTGAGCAGCATAAGCATCGCCGGTTGCCCATGAAAATGCGCTTGGCGAAAGCAACGCTCCGTGATCTTTCCAATCATTCATATTTGTTGTCGAAAACACATGCCAGTCAGCCATTTTATAATTGGTATCATCCTGAGTTGCTACATCGTGTCCTGTATATAAATACAAGATTCCTCTATGTACAAGAGGAGCTGGATCTGCTGTAAAGATGTTTCTAATAATAGGATTTTGTGCTTCTATGTTTACTGTAAAAAAACAAGAAATGGTCACAAATAAAATTTTACTTATATTTTTCATTTTTTAATTCTATTAATTCAAAATACAATTTGACTTTTTCTTCAATACTATTTCTTTAAACAATAAACAGCGCATTTACTGCGCTGTTTATAAAAACTAACTTAACTTAAACTAACCAAAATTTAAAGCCTTAATAACCAGGATTATTATCGCTAGGCTTTATTTTAGGATTAGACGAGGTTTCTCTGTTTGGTATTGGCCATAATTCGCTTTTACCAGCAGTAAAACCTGTTCCTTGCAATACAGTACTTGCTATACCCCATCTTATAATATCATCAAAACGAGATTGCTCTCCGGCAAATTCTACTTGACGTTCGTGAACAATTGCAGCAAAAACGGCATCTTTTGATGCTGTAATATTTGTTGTTAAATTTGCTCTATCACGAACTTCTTTAATGTATGCTATGGCCGCTGTTTGTGAGCCGCCATCTCTTTGGTTTTCACATTCTGCTTTCATAAGCAATACATCTGCATAACGCATTACTTTAAAGTTAATGCTTGAACGTGTCGCCTCATCTTCTCTATCGTAATAGTTTTGATATTTTTTCCAACCCGCTCTTCTAATACCAGCAGAGGTTGTAAAATCACTTGCTACCATAACCTTAGTTCCCTTTAAATAAGATGATCCTGGCACATAAAAAGTATCTCCAAAGCGGTTATCGCCTACTTCGTAAGAATCTAAAAGATCATCTGAAGGATAAACATTGTACCAGCTAAGATTACCATATTCTTGACCTCTTAGTGTTGATTCCTCAAAACCAGTTCCTTGGCTATCACCAGCAGCACCCCATTGATCACCAGTTCCATTTTTTTCATCAAACTCAATTTCAAAAATAGATTCTTTACCATGTTCAGTTTCTTCCATAAAGTTGTTGTAAAAACTCCCTTTATCTTCAAGACTATAACTTGTAACATTATTAAGCGCAACTAAAGCTTCATTATATTTTTTCTGATATAACAATACTTTACCCAATTGAGCATAAGCAGCTTCTTTATTGGCTCTTCCTGCCGCTTCTGATGTTTTTGGCAAAAGGTTTTGTGATGCAAATACAAGATCTTCCTCAATCAGAGCATATACCTCTGTTTTAGGGCTTCTTGCGTTTCCGATAATAGTACCAGTTTTATAAATTGGCAAATCGCCAAAACGTTTCACTAAAAGGAAATAATAGTACGCTCTTAAAAAATGAGCTTCTCCTAGATATTTGTTCTTTTTTTCCTGAGATAAAACAGCATTTGGAAGGGCATTAATTTTAGCTTCATTGTCTAACACGAAATTTGCTCTTGAAATTCCGATATAACAAGATTCCCAATAATATTGAATAATATCGTTTCCTGCATTAAAAGAAAAATCCTGAAAAGGTTTCTTATTACCTTCTAACTGAGGATTTCCTAAAGCATCATGTCCCATAAGATCCATGGCAAAGAAAAGATTTCTTCCATAAAGTCCTCTTGTCTGAAGATTTGCATACGAAGCGTTTACCGCAGACTGCACCTGTGCTTCTGTTTTAAAGAAAGTTTCAGGCGATAAAGTATTGGGATTACTCAATTCTAATTCGCTACTGTCACATGAAGTCATTGTTAAAGCTCCAGACAGTACTATAAGTATATATTTAATTTTTTTCATCGTCTTTAAGTATTAAAATGTAACATCAATTCCAAAAATTACTGATTTCGGCTGTGGATATCTTCCTAAATCAATACCTGCTGAATTTGCATTACCATCTGCACGTGCAATTTCTGGATCTAAACCAGAGTAATTTGTAATTGTTATAAGGTTTTGTCCGCTTATATAGAATCTTGCTTTAGAGAAATAGCTCTTAAAGGCATCTCCAGTTAATGTATAACCTAAAGCAATGTTTTTTAATCTTGTAAAAGAACCATCTTCAATATAGCGTTGGTTTGCCGAAGACCAGTTGATATCGGCTCCCTGAGCTCTTGGCAAGGTAGCAGAAGGGTTTGTTACTACACCGTTTTGAACAATTGCCCTGTCTAAAACATCAGTGCTTGCATTAAACAAACGATTCATTCCTTTTAAATCAAAAGTATTTGCATTATAAATATCGTTACCCGCAACTCCAGTTATAAAACAGTTAAAATCAAAGTTTTTATATGCTGCGCTTAAATTTAATCCGTAAGTGAAATCAGGATATGGATTTCCGATGTTTGTTTTATCCTCAGAATTGATGATTTTATTGCCGTCACGGTCAACAATTTTAATATCTCCAGGTTTTATAGCGGTCTGGCCTGGTCCAAAAACAGCATCAACTTCTGCTTGGTTTTGGTAAATTCCATTAGTCTGATATCCATAAAAATAAAATAACGGCTGTCCCACTTCTAATCTAGAGAAATTTTCAAGACCTGCTCTTGGTATAGGGCCACCTAATACGCTAGTTACTCCAGGAGCTAAGCTTGTTACCTCATTTTTACTTGTTCCTAAATTTGCCACTGCAGACCATGTAAAGTCTCCCTTTCTGTCATTGTAGCCAAGCGAAACTTCAAAACCGCTTACTTTTACGTCTGCGATATTTTGAATTTGAGTTCCGCCACCTGCAGATCCAACAGAAGCAGCAAGCGGAACTGCAAAAAGAATGTCACTGCTTTTATTATTAAAATATTCAAACGAACCTGTTAGTTTATCATCAAATAAACCAAAATCAACCCCAATATTTCTATCTAATTTTGACTCCCATTTCAAGTCTGGATTAGCCGCAACACCTAAAGAAACCCCAGGCGCATTTGCTCCTCCAATTGGATAGTTATAATTTGCCAATAAAGTAGCGCTATATTGATAGTTGTCTATTCTATCATTTCCAGTTGTTCCTGTACTAGCTCTAAGTTTCAATGTGCTGAAAATAGAATTTTCCATAAAACTTTCTTTAGCTATGTTCCATCCTACAGCAACAGAATAGAAATTACCCCAACGGTTATTTGATCCAAAACGAGAAGATGCATCTCTACGTCCTGAAACAGCTAATAAGTATTTATCAGCATAATCATAGTTGATACGAACAATATATCCTAAGTTTTTTTCTTCATAATTAGCAGATCCTAAACTTCCTTCATTGTAACGCAGCTGATCAATTTCGTTTGAAATATAATAGCGGCTTCCTGCTGCTAAGCTTTGTGATTTTCCGTCAATTTTAGTAATAACTCCTAATACTTCAAGGTTGTGTTTTTGAGCAATAGTCGTTTTATATGTTAAGCTATTATCAAAAACGATAGTTTGTCCCTGTGAATTTGTTTCGTTTGTTGAAGAAAATGCCTGTTTGTGATAGGAACCATCCTGAAAACCAGGAATAAAAGTATGGTCTTTGCTTGTATAGTAGTCTAAAGAAACTTGTGATCTGAATTTCAAACCTTTGTAAATTTCTAACTCGGCATAAATATTTCCAATAATAGATAAATTATTAATTTTCTGATATCCTAAATTAGCCACACGCACTGGATTTTCTGCATCGTTTCCATCAATAGCGCTAGGACCTTGATATCCTCCAATATTATCTTCATTATAAATTGGTAAATAAGGAGCCATTTTAATAGCGTGCTCTAACAGTGTTCTTCCGCCTGAGCTGCGTTCCGGATTTATTGTACTGAAAGAAACCCCCATATTGCTTCCAATTCTTAGTTTGCCAATATCTTGTGTATTATTAGCTCTAAAAGAATAACGTTCGAAACCAGTGTTTATAATAGCTCCGTCTTGTTTCATATATTCTGCAGAATAACGTCCTGTCGAAGTTTCTGTACCATTTGAAAA
>NZ_DHEI01000153.1:84799-89042 GCF_002399805.1 Flavobacterium sp. UBA4854 | reverse complement strand
ATATCATTAGTTAGTACTTTCCCATCAGCAACTCCAGAATCAATACCTAAAGCGATCAATTTATTTTCAAAATTTACATCAGGAATTTTCGTGTATTGTTCTGTTCCTTCTACATATACCTGAACATGGTCTATTAACACAGAAAAAGGATCACTATCAAAGCTAAAAGTAGAAATAGATAAATCGTAAGAAAGATTAGCATCTGGAGTAAAAGTTGCTTCCTTTTCGGTCCACGAATTATTAGTCGCAAAAGTACTTGTAGATAAAGTACTAGAACTTCCGTTTTGTGAGATATTTAATGCAATAGGATGGGTCCCATCATAATTATTATCTACATACTTGTATTTGAACTTAATCTTATACGTAACGCCTGCCTGTAACGGAACTTGCGTCGTAATTTTAGGGGAAGCACTTACATAAGACAATTCTGCACTAAATGATCCGTTATAACTGGTCAAATTGCGAGTAACATTGTTTGCTATGGTCCAGCCTATGATTGAAGGGCCAGTTCCCCAAGATTCTAGTCCTCCGTTAGAAACTAGATTGGTTTGTGCGTAAGTAGAAAAAGTTGCCAGAAACAGCAATAAGAGTAGTTTTGCTTTCATAGAAAAAATTTAGAATTCAGTCGCGCAATTATAAGATAATTAAAGGAATAATCTTTACGGGAAGCCGTAAGCAATATATTTTTTGTTGATTTTTTCATCATTCAGCAACAAATACACGCAAAAAATATATTTTTAGTTTATCAAATCCCTATTTCTAATGGTTTGATTCGTAAATGTTTGCAGATCGTATAGTTTTGAGTAATTTTCGTCAAAATTTCATAACACATTGTTAACAGTTAGTTTTTTGTAACAAAAAAGCATAATTTAGACCCATCTTTTAACTTTACTTATAATATAGATACATGAGTCATATAAAACCTCTTAAATTATCTGCTTTTGCACTACTTGTTTTAGCAGGATGTAGCGCTACAGTTCAAGCGCAGGTTTCTACTTCAAAAGAGTTTATTACAGCACCTACAACAGTTGTAAAAAAAGCTCCTCTTAGCGAAAATGAATTAAAAAGATGGAGCCATCTTGATTTGATAAAAGACTCAATTCCAGGAATGAGCGTTGATAGAGCTTATGCTGAACTATTACAAGGTAAAAAAGGGCAGAAAGTAATTGTAGGAATCGTAGATTCTGGTGTAGATATCGAGCACGAAGACTTACAAGGAATGATTTGGACTAATAAAAAAGAAATTCCAGGAAACGGAATCGATGATGATAAAAACGGATTTATCGATGATGTTCATGGATGGAATTTCCTTGGAGATGCTGTTCACGAAAATCTAGAATTGACTCGCATTGTAAAAAAAGCCGACGATGGTTCTCCAGAATACAAAGCTGCTCTAGCAGAATATACTAAAAAGTATGAAGAGGCTCTTCAAGACAAACAACAAGCAGATTTTTTACTTGATGTTCATAACACAATTAAAAAAGAACTTAATAAATCAGACTATAAACTCGAAGATTTAAGCGCAATTACTTCAACAGATCCAAAAGTGGCAAGAAGTAAAGCAATTATGACTCAGATTTTTACTAATGCAGGGCCAACTTTTGATCCAGAATCTGAATTGACTGAATACAGCGAGCAAGTTGAAGATCAGTTAAAATACAATTTAAACAAAGATTACGACGGAAGAAAAATCGTAGGAGATAATCCAGAAGATATTAAAAACAACCATTATGGAAATAATGTTGTTTTTGGTCCAGACAAAGAAAAAGCACTTCACGGAACTCACGTTGCTGGAATTATTGCTCAAATTAGAGGAAATAATTTAGGAGGAGACGGAGTAGCAAATAACGTTGAAATTTTGACTGTTAGAGCCGTGCCAGACGGAGATGAGTACGATAAAGATATTGCTTTAGCCATTCGTTACGCAGTAGATAACGGAGCAAAAGTAATTAACGGAAGTTTCGGAAAAAGCTTCTCTCCACACAAAGAATGGGTTTATGATGCTATTAAATATGCAGAAAAGAAAGACGTTTTAATTGTTCATGCTGCAGGTAACGATGGTTACAATATTGACGAAATAAAAAACATCAATTATCCAAACGACTCTAAAGACAATGTAAAAGAATTTGCAAGTAATTTAATTACAATTGGAGCGATTAATAAATCGTATGGAGAAAATGTTGTAGCTTCATTTTCAAACTTCGGAAAAATAAACGTAGACGTTTTTGCTCCAGGTGAAGAAATCTATGCAACAGTTCCAAACAATAAATACAAATACTTACAAGGAACATCAATGGCATCTCCAAATGCAGCAGGTGTTGCGGCGTTAATTCGTTCTTACTATCCGAAATTAAAAGCGGCTCAAGTTAAAAAGATTTTAATGGACTCTGGAGTTGCGCTTCCTTCAATGGTTGTGTTAGGAAAAAGTGAAAATCCTAGTGAGAAAACACCAGCCGTTTCTTCTGTAGAATCATCAAAAACAGCAAAGATGGTAAATGCTTACAATGCTTTATTAATGGCAGAAAAGATGTCTAAAAAATAAACTATAATAAACGATTAATCCAATGGAAGGGCTAACGCTCTTCCATTTTCTATTACATATAAACATGCGAAAAATTATTTTACTTTCTTTCCTAAGCTTAGGCTTTAACTCGGCTTTTGCACAAAGCGCTCCATATTGGCAGCAGCACGCTGACTATAAAATGGAGGTTTCGATGGATGTAAAAAACTATCAGTACAAAGGAAAACAAGAATTGGTATATACCAATAATTCTCCTGATACGTTGAAAAAAGTATTCTATCATTTATATCCAAATGCCTTTCAGCCAGGAAGCGAAATGGATGCACGTCTTCATTTTATTAAAGATCCAGACGGAAGAATGGTAAACAAAGTTAAAGGGGCCGACGGAAAAGAAATAAAACAAAGCCGTATTGAAACTTTAAAACCAAACGAAACGGGGTATCTAAAAATTACAAACTTCAAACAAGACGGTGCTGTAGCTCAAACTAGAGTTTCTGGAACGATCTTAGAAGTAACTTTGGCTAAACCAATTTTGCCAAATTCTAAAACAACTTTTACATTAGATTTTGACGGACAAGTTCCAGTTCAAATTCGCCGTTCTGGAAGAAACAATTCTGAAGGAGTAGAACTTTCTATGTCGCAATGGTATCCAAAACTAGCCGAATTTGATTTCGAAGGATGGCATGCAGATCCGTATATTGCGAGAGAATTTCATGGGGTTTGGGGTAATTTTGATGTAAAAATTACAATCGATAAAGACTACACAATTGGAGGCTCTGGATATTTACAAGACAAAAATTCTATCGGACATGGTTACCAAGATGAAGGTGTAACTGTTACATATCCTAAAAAAGCAAAAACGCTTACTTGGCATTTTATCGCGCCAAATGTTCACGATTTTACTTGGGCTGCAGATAAAGAATACAACCATGATATTGTAAAAGGACCAAACGGTGTAGATTTGCATTTCTTTTACAAAAACAACGAAAAAACAACTGCAAACTGGAAACAGTTAGAGCCTTTAATGGTTAAAGTAATGGAATATTACAACCAAAGAGTTGGAGCATATCCATACAAACAATACTCATTTATTCAAGGTGGAGACGGTGGAATGGAGTATGCAATGTGTACTTTAATGCTAGGAAACGGAACTCTTGAAGGAATTTTAGGAACTGCAACACACGAATTAGGACACTCTTGGTTCCAGCATATTTTAGCTTCAAACGAATCAAAACATCCTTGGATGGACGAAGGTTTTACAACGTACATAGAAGATAGTGCTTTGAATGAATTAAAAGGAGATAAAAAAGAGGTAAACCCTTTTGTAGGGAATTATAAAGCGTATTACAGTTTAGTAAATTCTGGAAAAGAACAGCCACAAACTACTCACGGAGATCGTTATGATGAAAACCGTCCGTACAGTATTTCTTCTTATGTTAAAGGAAGCCTTTTCCTTTCTCAATTAGAATATGTAATCGGAAAAGAGAATGTTGATGCAACTTTAAAAAGATATTTCAACGATTTTAAATTCAAACACCCAACTCCAAACGATATCAAAAGAACAGCAGAAAGAGTTTCTGGAGCTGAGTTAGATTGGTATTTGGTTGATTGGACACAAACTACAAATACTATTGATTACGGAATTAAAGACGTGGTAGATAATGCAGGAAAAACAACAATTTCTTTAGAAAGAATTGGAAGAATGCCAATGCCTATTGATTT
>NZ_DHEI01000153.1:82618-84598 GCF_002399805.1 Flavobacterium sp. UBA4854 | reverse complement strand
CCAAATCCAAACCCGAACGAAAAAAGAACAGTATTAGAAGATTGGGCTTGGGCGCAGCAAAACTATAGTTTTACAATTGAGAAGAACAAGACGTCAATCAAAAAAATCACGATCGATCCAAGCGGATTAATGGCTGATGTAAAACAAACAAATAACGTTTTTGAAGTGAAGTAAATTTCTCTTTTATGATATAGAAAAAGCCCTTAAATTTAGTTTTAAGGGCTTTTCTTTTATAATCAAGTTTATTCCAAGTTTCTTTTTTTATACCATTTTCATATCTGCAACAACCTCTGGTTGTGCTTTTTTAAACGGAACCCATTCTCTATAACTAGCAGATCTCCATAACCATTCAATTGGTCCATAATTGTATTTTGAAAGCCACCATTTGCTAATGAATAGTTGAATTATAAAGACAGAAATAGCAAGGAAAAAGTAAAACCAATACGGCATTGAATCTGCAATACCGAATCCGATTCCAGAGAAAATAATACCTGCCAATATATTTTGAGTCATATAATTGGTCAATGTCATTTTTCCGCCTGCGCTAAAATAGCTGAAAACCGTTTTTAATTTGCCATTGATATACAAAAGACAAATTCCAGTTGATATAAAAATCATCGTACTTAAAACCAGCCAGTAAAGCGGGTGGAAGATTTTTAGAAATTCTACTTTGTATATTATTATGATATTAAACGCAATTCCGATAATGACAGCCAATGCAAAACTAACAACACAGATATTTTTTAGAAGTCCTTTTAATTCTCTTAAGCGATTGAAAAAGTTTAGTTTTTGAAGTAAAAAACCAAAAAGCATACAGCCCAACATTACATAATGAGCAGTAATCGCATAACCAGGAATAATAATTTGCTCGTAAAATGAAGCTAACAAGTTAAATCTAAAAAAGTCAATCCAATTTCCAGAATGATAAAGTTTTAGATATTCAGGATTTGATGCAATTACAGGATGTTCAATTTTAAAACCATTTACATAAGCCATTACAAAAGGAACTGTAAGTACAATCACACCAGAAATAATAGCTAAAGTTTTGGCAGAACATCTATAAAAAAGTAATAATACAAGTCCTAAAAAGGCATAATCTTTTAAAATGTCACCCAGCCAAAAAGCAGAATTAATAAAAGCCAAAATAAAAAGCAAAAACATTCGCCAAGCAAAAAAAGCGATAGGATTTTTTCCTTTAGAGGCAACATTGTTAATTAAAATGGCAAATCCGAAGCCAAATAAAAGAGTTAATAATGTCCAAGATTTTGCCGCAAATAAATAGCGGTTAATGTATAGAAGAATTTCAGAGAAAGTACTGTGTTTAATTTCTTTCTCTATACCGATGTACAGGAAATCTAAATAATTTCCAATTGCTACGCCCAATATGGCCCAGCCCCGAAGTATGTCGACAATTGCAGTTCTTTTGCTCTGCTCGACAGGATGATAAGAATTTGTCATTTGATTGATGATTTTGTTGTGATTTGATTGATGATTTTGGAATAAACTTGATTAATGTTTAACGTTATCAAAAGTAGATAAATTATAGATTCAATATTTTTTCTTATAATAAATTTCACAAAAAAAGCGTGTTATTCTGATGTAACACGCTTTTAAAATCTTATCGTTTTTAGATTATGCCAAATGATCTAGCATATCTTTTGTCATAGTTTCTAAATCAAATTTATGATTCCATCCCCAGTCTTCTCTAGCAGAAGAATCGTCAATGCTTGCCGGCCAGCTGTCTGCAATCTTTTGACGGAAATCTGGATTATAAGTAATTTCAAATTCTGGAATATGCTTTTTAATTTCAGCAGCAATTTCTGTAGGAGTAAAACTCATAGCAGCCAAATTGTACGAAGAATGTATTTTGATTTCCTCAACCGGTGCTTTCATAATATTAATTGTTGCATCAATTGCATCATCCATGTACATCATTGGCATTTTGGTTTCAGATGACAAAAAGCACTCGTATTTTTTATC
>NZ_DHEI01000153.1:68775-82354 GCF_002399805.1 Flavobacterium sp. UBA4854 | reverse complement strand
GTATATTGAGGCGTATTTTCTTTTGGAGTTGTTGGTCCAAAAACAGCAATACTCGAAGGCCAGAAAATCTTCTGAATCTTTTTGGCTTTAGCTAAATTCAAAACATGAAAAAGCGAATTCATATTCAAATCCCAAGCAAAAGCTGGATTTTTCTCCGCAGTTGCCGATAAAAGTGCAGCCATCAGATATACATCGGTAATTTTATGCACTTCTACCAAATGTTCGATCTGATTAAAATCTAAAGCATTGACCACTTCAAAAGGTCCCGAATTCACGACATCAGTATTTAATTTTCGGATGTCAGAAGCAATTACATTTTCTGTTCCGTATATTTTGCGTAGCTTTTGAGTCAGCTCCGTTCCGATCTGTCCGCAAGCGCCAATGATCAATATTTTTGGATTCATTTTTTCATGATTTTTAGATAGACAAATATAACGTTTTCGTAATCAAATGCGTTTTTTTGGAGTATAAATTATTAATTCAATAATTTAAAAGTTTGTTTGTTGGATTATTCACTTTTACAGGGGTGTGTCTTTGTGCCTTTTTATTTTCTGAAATAAAGTTTATTTTTTAAGAGGATAAAACAGAAAAAAGCGTCTTAATTAACGTCAGCAAAGACGAAAAAAATAACCTTGATTTATAGAATCTTTAGCATAAAAACAGAATTCATAATTGTAAATTTACTTCGTAACTTTGCAGCCTAACATTTTAATAAATGAAATACAAAATATCTCTTTTTCTGCTTTTGACAACTGTATTGTTTTCTTGCCAAAATGAAAATGAAAAACGCCTTGCGGAAAATGCAAAAGAGGCAAAAAAGAAAGAAGCTATTTTTAACAATATAAATAAAGGCTGGACTTTTCTAGACGAGCCCATTAATGAAATTTCAGAATCACAATTGAATTCATGGACAGAATGGCGCGAGTTTATAAAAGAAATTGGAGAAAAGCCTAGAAAGACCATTGGTGCGTTTCAGAAAAAATCGGCTGCGATTTCTAAGAAAGCAATGGCTTTAAACAATAATATTCCGGCTCAATTCAATCAACCACAGATTAAAAGCCGTATTTCTATTTTGATTACCAAAATTAAAATGCTGGATTTATTTATTCATTTGAGCACCATTCCAGATGATAAAGTGGTGTTTTTGATACAAGAAATCAATAAAGAGTTGATTTCGTTAGAAAGACAAATGGACAAAATTGTTGAGAGAGCTAAGATTCCGAAAGAAGAAGGAGAAGCCGATTTTCTTAAAATGTTAGACACAACGCGCGCTATTCCAAGTTCGGCACCGCCAATAGATCAAAATAATATACAGAAAGTTGAGTAAAATCGCCTTATATACTACATACGATAATCTGCCAAAAGCACAGCAGATTGCATCAAGTTTACTGGAAGGAAACCAAGTAAAAATGAATATCAGCGGATTATTAGGATCTGCTGTTTCATTTATTATACGTTCTGTTTTCAGGAAAACAGAATTGCCTTTTCTAATTGTTTTAGACAACAAAGAAGAAGCGGCTTATTACCTAAACGATCTCGAACAAATGATTGGAGAACAAGATGTATTGTTTTATCCAGCTTCATTTCGCCGTCCATATCAGATTGATGAAACCGACAATGCCAATGTTCTGCTTCGCGCTGAGGTTTTAAACCGAATTAACTCAAGAAAGAAACCAGCCGTAATTGTTACGTATCCAGAAGCGCTTTTTGAAAAAGTAGTAACAAGAAGAGAACTAGATAAAAACACTTTAAAGGTTGCTTTGAATGATAAAATTTCAATTGATTTTATCAACGAAGTTTTGTTTGAATACGAATTTAAAAGAGTTGATTTCATTACAGAACCTGGCGAATTTTCGGTTCGTGGAGGAATTGTCGATGTATTCTCTTTTTCAAACGATCATCCTTATAGAATTGAGTTTTTTGGAAATGAAGTAGATAGCATAAGAACTTTTGATGTTGAAACGCAGTTATCTGTAGAAACGCATAAAAAAATCACGATTATCCCAAATGTTGAAAATAAACTTTTTCAGGAAAACCGTGAGAGTTTCTTAGATTATATTGCCGAAAAAACGGTTGTTTTCATTCAAAATACCGAAGGACTTTTTAGTCAATTAGACAAACAATTTGCAAGAGCAGAAGAAGCTTTTGAGAAATTGTCGAAAGAAATAAAACATGCTACGCCAGAACAATTATTTTTAAATCAGGCGTCATTTATAAAAAGATCTTTGGACTTTTCGGTTGTAGAATTGGCTTCAAGACCAGTTTATAAAACCACTAAGAAATTTGAATTTCACACTCAGCCTCAGCCATCTTTCAATAAACAATTTGATTTATTGTTGAATAATCTGAGCGACAATCATTTTAACGGATATGTGAATTATCTGTTTTGTTCGAATGATACGCAGGCAAAACGTTTTCATGATATTTTTGAATCTTTGGATGAAGCCAATTCAGAAAATATCAGAAAACAATATCATACCATTGTATTGCCTTTATACCAAGGTTTTATTGATGAAGAAAATCAGATAACGGCTTATACCGATCATCAGATTTTTGAGCGTTATCATAAATTCAATATCAAAAACGGATATTCGAAAAAACAGAATATCACGCTTAAAGAATTAACTGCACTTTCGGTTGGCGATTATGTAACGCATATCGATCACGGAATTGGTAAGTTTGGCGGCTTGCAGAAAATTCAAGTTGAAGGCAAAACGCAAGAAGCCATAAAACTGGTTTATGCCGATAATGATATTGTGTATGTGAGCATTCACTCGCTTCATAAAATTTCGAAATACAACGGAAAAGACGGAACTCCACCTAAAATTTATAAGTTAGGGTCGAACGCTTGGAAGGTTTTAAAACAGAAAACCAAAGCGCGCGTTAAACATATTGCATTCAACTTGATTCAGCTGTATGCAAAACGTCGATTAGAAAAAGGTTTTCAGTTTGCGCCTGACAGTTATCTTCAAAACGAATTAGAAAGTTCGTTTATTTATGAAGATACGCCAGACCAAATGAAATCGACGGCAGAAGTAAAAGCCGATATGGAAAGCGATCGCCCAATGGATCGTTTGGTTTGTGGTGATGTTGGTTTCGGGAAAACAGAGGTTGCAATTCGTGCTGCTTTTAAGGCGGTTGATAATAGTAAACAAGTAGCAGTTTTGGTTCCTACTACGATTTTGGCATATCAGCATTATAGAACTTTTTCTGAACGTTTGAAAGATATGCCGGTTTCAATTGGTTACTTAAATCGATTCAGAACGGCAAAACAAAAAACACAGACTTTAAAAGATTTAGCCGAAGGAAAACTGGATATTGTTATTGGAACACATCAATTGGTAAACAAAAATGTGGTTTTTAAAGACCTTGGTTTATTGATTGTTGATGAGGAACAAAAATTCGGCGTTAACGTAAAAGATAAATTGAAAACCATTGCGGCGAATGTTGATACGTTGACGTTGACAGCAACGCCAATTCCGAGGACTTTACAGTTTTCATTAATGGCGGCGCGAGATTTATCGGTAATTACAACACCTCCGCCAAATCGTTATCCGATTGAAACGAATGTTGTTGGTTTTAATGAAGAAATTATCCGTGATGCGATTTCGTATGAAATTCAAAGAAACGGACAAGTTTTCTTTATCAATAATAGAATTGAAAATATAAAAGAAGTGGCAGGAATGATTCAGCGTTTAGTTCCAAATGCAAGAGTCGGAATTGGTCACGGACAAATGGACGGTGCAAAACTCGAAGAATTGATGTTAGGTTTCATGAACGGAGATTTTGATGTTTTAGTCGCAACCACAATCATCGAAAGTGGATTGGATGTTCCAAATGCCAACACGATTTTCATCAACAATGCCAATAATTTCGGATTATCAGATTTGCACCAAATGCGTGGTCGAGTAGGGCGAAGCAATAAAAAAGCATTTTGTTATTTCATTTGTCCGCCATATTCATCTATGACCGAAGATGCGAGAAAACGTATTCAGGCGTTGGAACAATTCAGCGAATTAGGAAGCGGTTTCAACATTGCCATGAAAGATCTTGAAATTCGTGGCGCAGGAGATTTATTGGGAGGAGAACAAAGTGGTTTCATTAACGAAATTGGTTTTGATACGTACCAAAAAATCATGAACGAAGCCATCGAAGAATTGAAGGAAAATGAATTCAAAGATTTATATCCTGAGGAAAATGATATCGATACGAAGGAATATGTAAAAGACATTCAGATCGATGCCGATTTTGAGCTTTTATTCCCCGATGAATATATTAACAACGTTTCAGAACGTTTGGTTTTATATAACGAATTAGGCGCTATAAAAGATGAAACTGGTTTACAGGAATTCGAAAGAAAACTAATTGACCGTTTTGGACCTTTACCAAAACAAGCTGTTTCTTTATTAAACAGCATTAGAATAAAATGGATTGCTACGAAAGTCGGAATTGAGAAATTGGTTCTGAAACAAGGCAAAATGATTGGTTATTTCGTTTCAGACCAACAATCAGATTATTATCAATCGGTGAAGTTTAGGAATGTTTTAAATTTCGTTCAAAAGCATAGTAATCTTTGTAAAATGAAAGAAAAACAAACCGTAAACGGATTACGTTTGCTGTTGACTTTCGAAAACGTGAAGTCGATAAAACGAGCTTTGGAGCTGATGGAGTTGTTTGAGGAGTAAAGTTTAAGATAAAAAAAAAGAAAAAGCTTTCGGTTTGTAAAATCGGAAGCTTTTTTTATGCCATAAATTGTCTTAAGTTTTTGTATTTAAAACTTTTGCGGGATATTTTTTCTTTTGAATCAAGATACATTTGCTTGTTTTTTTTAAGATGTATATGCACTAAAAAAGGGATCTCACAGAAGGACTAAATAAAATCAAAATGAAAAAAAATATATTTCTATTTCTTATAATAGTATTTGCTTCTTGTACTTCACCTAAGAAGGAATCTAAAAATAATGAAAAGCCATCTCTTTTGCTTATTAAAGTAAAATGGACTACGACATACAAAAATGAGGTTATACACGATTCCAATTTTTTTTCGTACGATAATCATAACCGTTTAAAGACATTATCCATGTACGGAATTAAAGTAGATTCTCTTGTTTACGATCAGTCGGGGCAGATTATTTCTTTTAGAAAAACAGATGTATCTGGCACTACTAAATCTAAAGTTAGTTATCTATTCAATGGCATTACAGTAAATAGCCAAATTGCAATAAATAAGACTTATCAATCTCCACGGGAATATACCCTTACTGCAAATTTTAAAAAAGATAAAATGGGCAGAATAGAGCTTGAAAAGGAATCGTGTTGGGAATATGACAGAGATGGAGATATTTACGAAAAAGAAAGCTGTTTGACACAGAGAAGTCAGCCAAAAGATACTGTATATGCTAATGTTTACAGCTTAGTTGGTAATGCCGTTTTCTGGCAGGTTCTTATGGGCAATGCTTATCAATATGGAAATAAAAAAAGATTAACATTTAATAGCCAGACAACTTATTCAATCGAACCATTTGATGTGTCAAACTATAGTACACCTTTGAATAAAAAATATCCTAAAAAGGAAGTGGTAGATTTCGGAGAAGGGAAAACAACTGTTGAATATGAATACAAAAAGGGAGTTAATTAAGATTGAATTATAATGTTTATCTCTTTAATTATAGGTTATCATTAATTTAAAAAATAAGTAAAAAAATGCCAAAAGTTTTTAATAATCTCGAGTCTCTAGTGAGCGATGTTGAAAGTAATAAAATAATGAATGGCTCTATATTAATTCAAAAGAATGGGAAAACAATCCAGAAGGAACTCGTTTCTTTTATATTGAGCAAGAATATATTTGGGATTTGGAGGAAGAAGGTCTTTACGTCGAAAATGAAGTAGGGGATTCCATTCCAAAAGAATTTGAGAATGAAGGTTTGGAAATTTGGATTGAATCGCAAACATTTGATGATATTATAAAGTACGCAAAAAATAAAAATCTAAATGTTACTCTAAATGAACTAATACTGGCAATAAATTATTATATCGAATATGATGCTTTTAAGGATAATTAAAAAAACGTATTTAAAATAATAGATTTAAAAAAAATCTCAAGCAACAAAATATAAAAGATGTAATAAGCATACTATGGAAACTTTAGTAGATTTAATCAACTCAACAAATTATAATGGATTATTAGAAAATGTTAAATCAAGAATTGAGATCGAAATCGATGATGATATTCCTTATGCTGTTTGGAATTTTTCAATAAAAGGATTGAATTTGGCAGGAATTAAGGCAGATGATTTAAAATCTCTAATTGAATTACATATGGATTCAATATCGGCTTATGTAGAAGTAAAACTCAGGAAATATGCAGATGATACAGAACAAGAATACCCAGAAGGTTATGAGCCTGAAGAAGAAGATAATAAAGTTGTAAATCTTCCATTTTACAAAAATTTTCTTATAAGTTATCTGATAGAATATTGGATATTAAAAAAAAGTCCTTTAGAGATTGAGAAATATGTTCGTGCTCTTCGTATTCCAAATGCAAAGAAATATGCTAAAGAAATATCTAATATTTATAATGAGATTAGTTCGTCAAATAATTGTTTATTTGTTAACAAAAGAAAAGAGATGCAACCCCTCAAAAGGATAAAGTAAAAATTAGGCTTTCTTTATCTTTTATTTAAGAAAAATCTTAGAACTAAAAAGTTTTCTTTGAGTCAAATTTTCAAAGACAACTTTATATGCAGAACCAATTTATTCTCCTTTTTCTATTCTTAGGATTAACTACAATCTTTGCTCAAGAAAAAAACAAAATCGTTTCGAAAGATTCCTTAAAATCAGAAACCATTGATCCGCTTCGTCCCGCAAAAGCAGCATTTTATTCGGCAGTCTTGCCTGGTTTAGGTCAGATCTACAATAAAAAATATTGGAAACTTCCTTTAGTTTATGGCGCAATAGGTACAAGTGCATATTTGTACATTGATAATCAGAAAAACTACAATTTGTACAGAGATGAATATAAAAATAGATTGGAAGGAAAAAAAAGTGATTCGGAATTTTTGGCTGGTTTAAGCGAAAGCCAATTAATTACGGCTCAAAAAGGTTATCAGAGAAACAGAGATTTATCGGCTCTGTTTATGATTGGTTTTTATGTTTTAAACATTATAGATGCTAATGTTGATGCAGCTTTATCTCAATTTAATGTAGATGAAAGATTAGCGTTTAAACCTGCAATTATAAAAAATGATATCACATTTAAGAATGATTTTGGGTTTGCTTTGAATTATTCATTTTAGAAAAAAGTTGCCACGAATTCCACCAATTTTCACGAATTCTTTTTTTGCCACAGATTAAAAGGATTTAAATGATTTTTTTTAATGCTCATAATCCTTTTAATCTGTGGCAAAATTTTTTAAAATAAATTCGTGCTAATTCCTGAAATTTGTGGCGAAAAACAAAAAATGGCGTATGAAAATCTCATACGCCATTTCATTTTTAAATTAAAATTATTTAACAATCAGTTTTTTGGTCACATTAAAATCTTTAGAAATAATATTTACAATATAAATTCCAGAAGATAAATGATGATTTACTTGCCCTGAAGACGAAAGTCTTTCAGTTAGAAGAGTTCTTCCGTTCAAATCAGAAACGAAAATTTCTGCAGTATCTCCACTTGCTAATTCAGGCATTAGAATATTAAATACATTGTTTGTAGCGGGATTTGGGTAAATACCGATTACTGGTTCTGTTGCAGAAACTTCTTCTGCGTTTGAAATCATTCTTGATGTACCAACTGTTGTCGCTTCCAATTGCCATTGTGCGCTGTACCAGCCGTCTTGCGAATTTCCGTATTGAGCAGAACCTGTCTGGTTTTCGATATGAATAATATTTCCGGTCTGCCATCTGTTTCTTAAACGAACCCAAGTTCCGTCAATGTAATCGCTAGACCATTGCGCGCTCCAGAAAGTAGTATCGGTTATGTTACATTGTACATTTCCTGTCTGGCCCTCAATATTCATTAATTCTCCTGTTGCAACATTTTTAAGAACGAAATAAGTGGCATCAATTGCGATTTTTTGCCATTTGTAATTGTTGCCAGAAACAGATGTTCCGTAACCTGTGTTTGTTCCTGCATCAGACAAATAAGCTCCAGTCCATCTGTTTTTGATCGTGTAGTAATTTCCTCCGCCCGATGCAGTTGTAACCGATACTAAACAAGTACTAGTTTTGTTTCCGTCTACAGTTGCAACGGTAATTGTTGCTGTTCCATTCGCTACAGCGGTAATTAAACCAGAAGCATTTACAGTTGCTACAGCTGTATTGTTTGAACTATAGGTTACCGATTTATTAGTTGCATTTGCAGGAAGAATTGTTGGGGTTAATTGCTGTGTTCCGCCAACATTTAATGAAGCTGTCGTTGGACTTAAACTAACACTCGCAACAGCAATGCCAGTTCCTGGGTTAGAATCATACCAAGCGCTGTTCATGTACCATCCGTTTTTATCTCTGCTTAAATCGGCTGTTTGGTTTGTTCCGTCATTGAAAATTAAATTGGTCGAAGTTACATTGGTAAAAGTATAGCTATACCAGCCGTTTCCAGCGTCAGTCATATTTACTCCTGTCCAGTTTACGGTTGCTAAAACTCCTGTTGGTAAAGTATTCCAATAGTAGATTTTAATTCCAGTTCCCCAATTTGATGGCTTGTAGAAATAGACCGTAAAATTGGTATTCGGATTAACCGTAATTGTAGCCGAAGCTGTTTTGTTTCCGTCTTGTGTTGTTGCTGTAATCGTTGCAGTTCCTGCAGAAACCGCTGTTACAAGTCCGCTTGAATTTACCGTTGCAATTGCGGTATTGTTTGAACTCCAAGTTACATTTTTGTTTGTTGCATTTGCAGGCGAGATTGTCGCTGTAAGTTGTTGTGTATTTCCTGCATACAAACTTGCTGAGGTAGGAGATACCGCTACAGAAGAAACTGGAATTGCAGCAACAGTTATAGCCGAAGTTGCTGTTTTATTTCCGTCTACTGTTTTTACTGTTATTGTTGCTGTTCCTGTAGCAACAGCCGTAACTAAACCAGAAGCATTTACAGTTGCAACAGCTGTATTGCTCGATGTCCAAGTTACATTTTGATTGGTTGCATTTGCTGGAGCAATTGTCGCATTTAATTGCTGTGTTGATCCTAAACCAACAGTTACCGTAGTTGGACTAACAGAAACTCCTGTTACCGCAACAACAGGTGCATTTGTATTGGTTAAAACTAAATATTCGTAAGCAGCAAAATTACGTGTAGAACCTGCAGTTAAAGTCACAGAAGCATTATTGTTATAAGGATTAACATAAGTTCCTGCCAAAGCTGCTGGAATAACATACGATTTAGCTGCATTTCTCAAATTCGACATTACGATTACTTTTTCTGAACCTAATGTTTTAGTGAAAATACTGATATCGTCATTTGCATATGTTGTTAAATCACCACGTCTGATTGCAGCACTCGTTGTTCTAAAGTTTAAAATTTTAGCAAAATCGGCTGCAGCAGTTGGATTTTGTGACCAGTTGAATTTGAAGTTTGTCCAAGGCCAATCTGTTTTTGGTTCGTAATCTATTTCCTGTCCGCTCATTAGGAAAGGAACACCTCTCATATAAGCCGAAACCAAGAAATTGGCAACAATTCCGTTGTGATTTTTAAATACAACAAATGGTCTTCTCACACCATCATCATTAGTGTAAGTATCATGGTTACCAGTGTATCTAACGATTTGCTGATTTCCAGTAGCTTTAGCATATTCATAAGTTGTCTGATCTTGAATTCTTTGAGAAACAGGACCGCCATTAGCAATATCGTATAAACCGCTATGAAACCATCTGTCTCCATAATTCATGTCGAAACCAACCTGAAAGTTTTCTTGACGGTCACCTTCAGCTAGCATCAATAAATTATGGGAAGTTATGCTTCGAAGATTTGAATTCACTTCAGACCAAAAATCCAAAGGAGGATTATTTGCATAATCGCAACGGTAACCGTCAATATTGGCAGCAAAAATCCAGTAACGCATGGCGTCTTTTATGGCCGCTCGTGTAGCAGAACTATTAAGATCAAGCGCTGCAATATCGGAGAAGTTTCCTAATTGCTGAATCGTGGTTCCGGTTCTCTTGTAATATTCAGGATGAGAAGCAATCCAAACGTTATCCCAAGAAGTTCCGTTGATGGCAATATCAAGAATTACTGCCATTCCGCGGCTGTGGGCGCCATCAACCAAAGTTCTTAAATCGGCTAAAGATCCATATTCTGATCCAACGGCTTTAAAATCTTTGATGCAATAAGGTGAAGCCGAACTTCGGGAATCGGTTCCGTGAGGAAAAATCGGCATTAAATAAATAACATTGGTGCCAAGTGCTTTTATATTGTCTAATCGGGCGGTTACTCCGGCTAAATCTCCGTTGGCACTAAACGGACGAATATGCACTTGATACATGTTGATATCTCTCGTGTCAGGAACACCAGCGAAAGGTGTCCCGTATTGTGCAGGATCTTGTGCATAAACTGAACCTACAAATAATAGTAGAAAGCAAAATATTGCTTTGGTAATATGAAATAATCTAGGGGTAATTTTGATTTTCATAATAGTAGTTTTTTGTATGCTTGTCGGCATTCTAACTAAAATTCATTTTCACTCGCATTGTTTTTAAATTCGACAAACATTTGTGGTTAATAGTTTTCAAAATAGTAAGTTTTTTTTTTTTGCTCAAAAATGAGCATAGTTTTTCTGCCACGAATTGCACTAATTTTCACTAATTTTTAATTCGTGTAACTTCGTAGCAAAAAAAACTTAGAAACTGAGTATCTCAGAATCTTAGCACCTTAATTTATAACTTTTTCAATCCTTTTAATTCTGCAGCAGTAGCTTCTTTAATGCTGATGGCAACACCTCCGCCTGGAGCTAAATACTGTTTTAATTTTGTTTTTGAGTTTACGATAACTTTAGTAACCGTATATTTTTGTGGATCATGATTCCAATTAGCCTCTTTAGCATCGGCATAAATAGTGGCAACGAAATTTTTTCCTGCAGGTAAATAATCAAATGAAATGTTTGCTGTTCTTGCATTTTCATCTGTAATTCCGCCAATAAACCATTCGTTTTTGCCTTTTGCTTTTCTTGCAATTGTAATATAATCCCCCGGTTCGGCTTCTAGAATATAACTGTTATCCCAATCTACGGCAACGTCTTTGATGAACTGAAATGCATCTGGAAAGCGCTCATAATTTCCAGGAATATCAGCAGCCATTTGCAGCGGACTGTACATGGTTACATAATATGCCAATTGTTTTACTAAAGTGGTATTTACGCGTTGTGTACTTCCTGTTCCATAATACGAAAGATCGGTCTGAAAAATTCCCGGAGTGTAATCCATCGGTCCGCCCATTAATCTTGTAAAAGGTAAAATGGTTGTGTGATCTGGTGCTAAACCTCCCATAGATTCGAACTCGGTACCGCGTGCAGATTCCTGAGCAATCCAGTTTGGAAAAGTACGGTTTAATCCAGTCGGACGAACTGCTTCGTGGCTGTCAATCATAATTTTATAATCGGCTGCACGTTTGGCAACATTAATGTAATGATTCACCATCCATTGTCCGTCGTGATGTTCGCCACGCGGAATAATTTTTCCCACGTAACCTGTTTTTACAGCATCGTAACCATTGTCATTCATAAACTGAAAAGCACGATCTAAACGCCTTTCGTAATTGGTTGCAGAACCAGAAGTTTCGTGGTGCATGATAATTTTCACTCCTTTTGAAGCGGCATATTCATGAACCGCTTTTACGTCAAAATCGGGATAAGCTGTTACATAATCAAAAACTTCTTCTTTCCAGTTGTTAATCCAATCTTCCCAGCCAATATTCCATCCTTCGATAAGAATTGCATCGAAACCATTTTTAGCCGCAAAATCAATGTATTCTTTTGCACGTTCTGTTGTGGCTCCATGTTTTCCGTTTGGAGTAAGTTTGGTAAAATCATCGGTTAATTTTACATTGGTTTCTTTTCCAAAAGCCCAAGTACTTCTTCCTGCAACAAAATATTCCCACCAAATTCCGATAAACTTTACAGGTTTAATCCATGAAACGTCTTTGTAACTTGTTGGTTCGTTTAAATTTAAGATTAATTTTGAAGCTAAAATATCTGTTGCTTTATCACTTACCACAATAGTTCTCCAAGGCGATTGTGCGTCGGTTTGCATATAACCTTTTGCTCCAACAGCATCTGGCGCCAAATGACTAATCATTTTATTGTTTACAGGATCAACTTCAAGATACATTGCTGGATAATTGATTAATCCTGCTTCATGAATGTTGATGTATAAACCATCATCAGATTTCATCATTGAAGGTGTTTGTACAGAAAGTTCTTTGATTGGCCATTGCGAATTGATTTCGATTGTAGCTTTTTTCATCAGCGAAGGAATCTCTGAAATCTTTGAAGTAGTATAAGCATATTCGTTGGTGTCATAATCTCCTGGAATCCAGAAAATTTTGTGATTTCCAGATAAATTGAATTCGGAACGTTCTTCTTTAATTACAAAATAATTTAGGTCATTTTGTTTTGGAAATTCATATCGAAACCCTAATCCGTCATTGAATAAACGGAAACGGATTCTGATAAATCTGTTATTGTTTTTCGCTTGCGCTAAAGTGACAAGCAATTCGTTGTAATGATTGCGAATTGTTTTTTCTTCACCTAAAACCGGATTCCAACTTTCATCGACAGAAGATTGTGCTGTATTTGTCACGGTAAAACCATCCAAAAACGAAGGCATATTTTGAAGTTCTAAACCTAAAGAACTAGGTTTAATAACCGGTTTTTGTTTGTATGATAATTGATAAGACGGAATTCCGCCTTCCTTCAATTCAAATTTTAGTGAAAGATTTTTGTCTGGCGACATTATTTCTTGTGCTTTTACTGCAAATGTGCAGGTGCAAACGAAAAATAAAAGCGCTAGTTTTTTGCCCAAACGAATTTGGAACTGTATTTTTTTGGATTGAAAATTCATGTTATTTACTTTTTTTCAAATCTTAGGATTATAAGAAGCTTTTGTTATTTTTTAAGAATAAGGTATTGATAAGCTTCTAAATTAATTTCTGAAGCAATAGAAATTGGATTGCCAGTTAATGCATCTGTCCAATTGGTGTTGGCCAAAGCTGTTGGAGCGGTATATTTAACTGATTTGTTTTTAATGTTGGCCACAATTAAGACTTTATCAGTTGTAGTTTCCATACTAAAAACACTTGCATCGTTACTGCTGTAGCCCGTTAGTTTTCCTTTTCGAAGTGCTTCACTCGAATTTCTAAATGCAATTATTTTTTGGTATTCTAAAAGCATATCATTATCTGCAGTAGACCAATCTATTGGCACATTGTCAAAATAATCAATGCGTTTGTTATAGCCAATTTCTTGACCATTGTAAATCATAGGAACAGATTTCATGCTTGATGCAATTACAAATGCTGCTAAAGAACCTTTTTTACCTCCAAAAAGCTCAAGTGGAGTTCCGTCAGAAAGATTCACGTCGTGATTTGTGGTGTA
>NZ_DHEI01000153.1:62641-68610 GCF_002399805.1 Flavobacterium sp. UBA4854 | reverse complement strand
AGATAACTTGCAGACTGCGCTTCTGAGAATACTTTTTCTAAAGCACCGAAATAAGCAAAACCAAAAGTATAATCGAATCCAGCATCGTAATGATTGGCTCTTGAACCTTCGGCCATTAAAATCATTCTTTGGTTTTTGATTTTACGGATTTTAGTTATTGCTTCTGACCAGAAAGTTACAGGAACAAAATCGGCAGCGTCACATCTGAAACCATCAATATTGGCATTATAAACCCAATAAGACATGGCATCGATCATGGCTTTTTTCATTTCTGCATTAGTATAATTTAATTGTGCAACATCTTGCCAGTTGGTTCCTGGCGGAATTGTAATGTTTCCGCTGGCATCTTTCTGGTACCAGTCTGGATGTGTTGTAATCCATTGATTATCCCAAGAAGTATGATTGGCAACCCAGTCTAAAATTACCGCCATATTTTTGCTGTGTGCTTCTGTAACTAGAGCGCGTAGGTCTTCTAAGTTTCCATAATCAGAATTAACGGCTTTATAGTCTTTAATTGAATAAGGAGAACCTAATTTTCCTGCCATTTTTATTTTTCCAACAGGATAAATAGGCATCAGATAAATGACGTTTGCACCTAATTTCTGAATGTCTCCAAGTCGTTTCTGAACGCCTTTTAAGTTTCCTTCTGGACTGAAAGAACGTACGTTTACCTGATAAATTACGGCATCTTCATTGGCTGCAACTTTATCAAATGGGGATCCATATTGCTGATATTCGTTTTCTGTTCCCGTGTTTGGATCTGGTTTCGGATTTTCTTCAGAAGAACTGCACGATATAAAAGCTAAAGAAAGCAGTAAAGCAAGAAAAATGTTGGCATTAGACTTCATAATTTTAGAATTAAATTTGATAGAATTTGAGCTTTAGTTTTTAGATAACCTGCCTTTTGCTCAGAAAGGCAGGTATCACTCAAAACTAATCTATCATGTATGAATATGTTAGATTATTTTTTAACTATAGTGCAAGTTGCTGTTGCAGGATAGCCATTTGTGTTTGGATCTGTTTCATCAATCGTGAATGTAACGTCGTAAGTTCCTGCTTCTGTAATGGTATAAGAACCTTGATCGTCACGATTAATTGTATTTGTTGTAGCATCTTTTGGTCCGTAATTAACATCCCATTTGTTGTTCAATCTGAATTTTAATGCTCCAGGAACCAAATCTGCTGTTACTTTCCATGTTTTTGTCTGATGATCATAACTCATCGGTGTGCTGTTATCCCATCCGCCAGTTTGAGCTGTTCCAACAATTCCCCAAGCATAAGCTGTTGCAGACCATTTTAAAGTATTAAGATTTACTTTAATTTGATAAGAACCTTCGCCAGGCATTTGTAAATCTGTTGTATTCATTTTTTGGATGTTATCGCCACCACTAGAACCATAAAATTCTTCCCAGTTTCTAGCAGTATTTACTTTAAATCCTGTTCCATAACCTGGAAGAACTGAGGCATAACCTTGGTAAACGCCTTTTTCAATAGCAGTTAAAACTGATGCAGTTTCAACATTCCATTCGCCTTGGTAAGATCCTGGCATGTAAATTTCGCCAAAAACAATTGCTTTTTCGTAAGGAGTAACCGTTAATTCAACATTTTTTGAAAAAACTTTTCTGTCCATTTGAGCTTCAACACGTACAATAAGTTTGTTGGCTTTATCTGCAGGTAAACCTAAATCTGTTGCAATTTTATTGAAATCTCTAACTGAAAAAGTTTTAGTCAAAACATCTTGTCCTACTTCAATACGAGTTGCATTTAGCCATGCATTTGAGCCTGTAATATCTGAGGGAACATCAAATTGTACTGCATATGTTACAGGCGCTTCAATAGGAAAAGTAACTTTATCCCAAGAAATGGTAATTGCATCTGTATCTGCATTGTCTTCCAGAAGCACAAAAGTGGTACTTGGTGTAATTTTTATTTCAGATGGGAACTGAACATCTTTTAGATAGGTCAATTCGGCATCATTTTCACAAGCAGCTCCAACAATAAGCAAGGCTGTAAGTGCAAATAATCTATTTATATATTTTTTCATATGTAGTTATTATTTGTTTTAAAGTACCATGAGACTGCCGAACTTCTTTTATTGAATTTATTTTTGAGGAACGGCAATTTCATATCAAGTACTTTTAATTAGTAACCTGGATTTTGTTTAAGACTTGGATTAGCATTTAAAGCAGAAGTTGGAATAGGATATATTTTTCTATATTCTTCTGAACTTTCCATGAATTGTTTTGTCGATAAGAAAGTACCAAAACGAATCATATCTTGTCTTCTGTGACCTTCCCAGTTCAATTCTAATCCTCTTTCGTTATAAATATCAGTTAGAGTTGGCACATTATCCAAAGCGCCTAAACCAGCACGTTGTCTAACAGCATCGATAGATGGTTTTGCAGCGGCAGGATTATTTAAACGAACATTACATTCTGCCATCATTAAAAGAACATCTGCATATCTGTAAATAGGAAAGTCGTTTGATGCTCCTCCTCCGTTTCTTGGAGTTGCTGGATAGAACTTAACGTTACGAACACCTTCTTGCGCACCAGCTCCAGGATTATCCAATGAACTTATATCAAGAGTGTAGTTTGTTCCGCCTGGTTGTTCTCCAATTAAGAATTGCTTTTTACGAATATCATTGTCAGTATATTTTAGATAAAAATCTTTTGGAACAATTGTACCATTCCATCCGCTGTATCCAAAAAGAGCTTGGCAGTGAGGACCGTATAAACTTCTAACTGTAAAAATATTTCTAGACACAACATCTACAGTAGTGTATATAGAAAGGATAGTTTCGTCATCTGGTAGCACATCACCAAACAATTCATAATACGTATTTCCAAGCGGACTTGAAGCATTGTTTGATGCAGGGTGAAGATTAAAGTTTCCTTCAGAAACCTTTTGACAAGTGGCTAAACACTCAGCCCATTTTGCTTGTCCTGTATAAACTTCTGCATTTAAGTATACTTTTGCTAATAAGGTATAAGCAGCCCATTTATTGAAACGCCCGTAATAATTTCCTCCTTTTGTTCCAGAAAGCAATTCTACATTTTCGGTCAATTCTTTTACAATGAAATCATAAACTTCTTTACGACTCACTTGCGGAATTTTATCTACGGTTGTGTTATTGTCTGTGTAGAAAGGAATGTTTCCGTAATCGTCCATTAATAAATAATAGAAAAAAGCGCGCAATACTTTAGCTTCTGCAATCTTTGACGCATCGGCTTTGGCGGTTTCCAGTTGAGAAACAGCTAAATTGGCAGCGAAAATAGATTTGTAAAGCCAATTCCAAGTATTGTTTACCATTAAATCTGTTGGAAGCCATTGATGCATGTAAACACGAGCAAAATCCAACTGCCAATCACCTGTATTTCTATGCGGAATAACTTGTTCATCTGCCGACATACAGTTTAAATCGTACCAGCCGTTATCAGCTCCAGCATAACCCTTTCCATCCCAATTTCCTCCAATTTGGCCATAAACACTGGCAAGGGCGACATCAGCACCTTCGGGTGAATTATAAAAATCGTTCTGAGGGTATTTATCGTACACATTTTCATCAATATTGGTGCAACCAACAAGAGACAGGAAAGTTAAACTCCCTAGTATTAATATATTTTTGATTTTCATTTCTTTTACTATTTAAATTTTACATTTAAACCTATAGCGATACTTCTTGTACGAGGATAAATTCCTCTATCTGCACCAAAGTTGTCCTCAGGTTTACCACTTCCACTCAAAGTTACCTCTGGGTCTATACCAGAATAGTTGGTAATAAGTAAAAGATTGTTTCCAGTAAGTGAGATTCTAACAGATTCGATGTATTTAACATCTGTGAAACGAAAATTATATCCAGCAGTAACATTTTCTAGACGCAAGAATGAACCATCTTCTAAATACATATCTGAGGCATAAGGAGAAGAATAAATACCTTCGTCTACAGCACTTGCTAAAATGTTAGATTTACCAATATTTTCAAGACGGCTTATATTGGCACGTACTTGGTTATAGATTTTATTTCCTCCCGAACCTCTCCACAACATTGAAGCATCAAAATTTTTGTGGACAAAAGTTGGATTAAATGCATAAGTATATTTTGGTAATGCGGATCCGCTAATAACTCTATCTGGGCTTCTGTCACCTTGATCAATTATACCATTTCCATCACGATCTTCAACAGTTTCAATTCCTGCAGCATCTACACCTGTATGATGTAAAATATTGTAAGTTCCAACAGGCTGCCCTTTTATTAAATAAGAGTTAGCGCCATTTGCTCCCCAAGCAACATAATCTGTGTTTAAAGGAACGCCATTGATGCTTCCGCTTAAATTAAGCACTTCGTTTTTTATTAGCGAAACGTTTCCTGCAAGTGTAAGAGTTGTATTTTCATTTTTAATTACATCATAAGCAAGAGAAACTTCAAGACCTTTATTCAAAATACTTCCTACGTTTGCCTTAATTTTATTGTAAGGATATGGAGGCTGAGGTACTGTATAATCAAATAATAAATTATCAGTTGTAGAAGTATAAACATCGATAGTTCCTCGTAATCTACTTTCTAACAAAGCAAAGTCAAGACCAATGTTGGTTTGTTTTTTTGTTTCCCATTTCAAATCAGGATTTGCATTTTGGCTTGGAAAAAAGTTTGTGATTTGCTGACCTCCAAAATAAATTGTTGAAGGATCTCCAAGTCCAACTAATGCAATTGAACCTTGTGGCAATAAATTTTGCTGATTTCCTGTAACTCCATATCCTGCACGTAATTTAAGCTCATTAAATAGTGTTTGGTTTGCCATGAATGACTCCTTGGTTACTTGCCAAGCTACAGAAGCAGAAGGGAAATAACCCCATTTTTGATTAGATCCAAAAACAGAAGCACCGTCTTTTCTTAAACTTGCCGTAAATAAATAACGATCTGCATAAGAGTAGTTAATACGATTTAAGAAAGAAACTAAAGTTCTATCTGATTTAGACGATTTCATATCTCCAGGAAGAACTTTAGAGAAATCTCCAAGCTGTAGACTATTATAAGTTGTTATGTCGTTAATAAAACCTCTTATTTGAGAATAATTATCTTGGTATAATTGTTTTTGCCATTCGTACAAAGCCAAAACATTAAGGCTGTGAGGACCAAAAGTCTTTTTGTAATTCAGGCTAATATCCATCAATTTTTCATTTTGTCTGCTATCTGTGATATTAGCAAAGCCTTTTTGATCAATTGCGTGCGAATCTGTAGATTTTGCAGGATCATAAAAACCTATAGTTTTATTGGTTTTTCTCCAGCTTCCAAACCATCCAGCTGTTAAACCATCAAATAAATCTAAGTCAGCTTTTAAACTTCCAAATAAATTATCAGCCTCAGACTCATTTATAATTTCCTGTTGCGCAGCGTATGGATTTAAGTATTGAAAAACGTTTGGATCTGTAAAATACGTTCCGTCAGTATTAAAGACAGGATCAGTTGGGCGCATTAAATATGCATTTGTAATTAAGTTAGAAACATAATTTACACGTCCGATAGATTGAATACTAGATGTTGTAAAATCGGTTCCGTTGTTTAAATTATAAGTCAGTTTTAATTTTCCGTCTAAGGCAGTTTGTGATGCCTGAACACGGGCAATGTATTTTTTATTGTTTGAGTTAATTACAACCCCATCTTGCAAAATCGCACTAATTGAGGCTCTATAACTAAATTTATCAGCACCACCGCCAAAAGACAAAGTATGGTTTTGAGTTACTCCAGTTTTAGTCAAAAGACCATACCAATCTGTGTTAGAACCGTGATTTGCAGATGCAGGAACACCAACTTTTTGTGCAGCTTCCCACCATTGATTTGCATCTAGCATATCCAATTTTTTTGGGATAAAATCAATAGAAGTATTTCCAATATATTCTATAGTAGTTTTGCCTGCTTTATTTTTTTTAGTAGTAACCATAATTACACCAGAAGCACCTCTAGAACC
>NZ_DHEI01000153.1:58594-62506 GCF_002399805.1 Flavobacterium sp. UBA4854 | reverse complement strand
GATGCATCTTTTAAGATATCGATATTTTCGATTTCAGTTGGTGGAATCTGACTTAATAAGTCTAAGTTTCCCTGAATTCCATCTACAACAACTAAAGGATCGTTTCCCCCAATAAGAGAAGAAATACCTCTAATACGCACACTCGGAGCGCCTCCTGGCTCACTACCAATTTGATTGATATTTACACCTGCAGCTTTTCCCGAAATCAATTGCAAAGGGTTTACAATTGCTCCTTGATTCATATCTTTTGAGTTAATAGAAGATACTGCTCCCGTAACATCTTTACGAGCTGCGGTACCGTAACCTACCAATACTACTTCTTGTAAATTTGTTGCATCTGGTTCCAGTTGAACATTTAAAGTACCATTACCAGCAGCAACTTTTTTTGTTTTATATCCTACAAAACTTATTACAATCATAGAAGAACTGCTTTCGACAATAAATTTGAATTTACCATCATAATCAGTTACAGTGCTGTTTTTTGTGCCTTCTTCTAAAATAGACGCACCAGGAAGTGGGGCACCATTTTCGTCAGTAATAATTCCAGAAATAGTTTCTTTTTCATATTCAATATTTTGTGATTTTAGTTCTGGCTTTTTAAGGATAATTTGCGTGTCACGAATTTTAAATTCAGTAAACGTTCCTTTAAAAATTTTATCCAAAACAGTATAGATCGATTGTTCTTTTACAGAAATCGAAACCGTTCGATCTAAGTCGACATCACTCATTTTGTAAATAAATCTGAAATCCGTTTTTTGTTCAATGGTCTCAATAACCTTTTCGATTGTTGAATTGTTCAAATCAAGAGTAACTTTTGTTTTTTGGGCATAAGTACTTGCTTTGATATTAAACATGGCGACCAAAATAAGTAGTGTAGTTAATTTCAATTTTAGGTCATTTTGGAACAATGAGTATAGAAACCCATTATTCTTAGATTTTTTTTTCATAATTTTGTTAATTGATTGTAGTTAATTCGTTATATTCAATCACTTAGTTAATCGGAAATTGTTCGCAGCTCTTTCCGATTTTTTTATTCCCGTAATGTTATCTCATGATATATAGTATTGGTTTTAGTGGTTATTTAATTAGTATTTGATCGTTTTTTATGGTGTAATTAATGCCATGAACGTCATTAAAATAGCTCATAACATTTTCAATTGATTCTTCTTTAAAGCTGGCATTAAATTTCTCATTAGCCAGTTTTTCATTTTTATTAATGATCGTTACGTTGTAGCGTCTTTCTAGTTTAGTAATAATGTTTTTGAAAGTCATGTTTCTAAAAGTCAGTCCGCCATCTATCCAAGAAGTATAAATTTCTGTAATAACTTGTCTGGTAAAGATTGAAGCATTTTCTTTGTTGAAGCTTCCTTTATAACCAGGTTTTAAAATAGTGCTTTTATCGGCATTAAATTCTTCGTTAGAGCTGTACATACCAACAGAACCTTCAACTAGAACAACATCTGTAAATGTATCTTCAGGATAATTAGAAACGTTGAAATGTGTTCCTAAAACGCGTACATTTAAGTTGTCAGCATTTACAATAAAAGGGTGTTTTTTATCTTTTGCCACATCAAAAAAAGCTTCTCCATCAAGATATACTTGGCGATTTTCTCCAGCAATAAATTTTACAGGATATTTTAAAGTAGAGCCAGAGTTTATATGAACCATAGTTCCGTCAGATAATTGTAGGCGAAATTTTTTGCCAAACGGAATTTTAAGAGTGTTGTAAGCCAACTTATCAGAATTAGTTTGAGTTTGGTAAACCAATTTATCACCACTTTGATTCCCGACAATATTTCCGTTTTTGTCATAAACTTGAACTTTTCCATTTTCAGAAATAATCTGAACACTACCGTCTTCCATTTGAAGAACAATGTCAGAACTTTTAAAATCGAACGGGACATCTGCAGTTTTACTAAAAAAACCTTGTTTGTAAGCAAATCCAACTCCAAGAAGAACCAAAACAGAAGCAGCAATAGAGATGTACTTTCTGTAATTTGATTTTTGAGGTTCTAATTTGATAATTGTTTCTTGATCTTTTGCTGTAGATAAAATGTTGTCAAAAATTAAATTGGCTTTCTGCTCATCCATTTTTGGCATTTCGCCTAAGAGATTTTTTATTTCCTCTACTGTCGGAAATTCTTCGGTAAGGTTGTTATTGCGGCAATAGGCAACAACTTGCTCTGTTTCTTCGGCAGTACATTGATTTAAAATAAACTTCTCTAAAAGCGTTTTTATTTCAGAATTTGAATTCATTAAGAATGTTTTTAGGTTCTGTGTTTCTATAATACAGCTGAGATGCAATTGAGTACTACTCAAACGTTATAAATTTTTAAATTTTAACATTTTGTGTTTTTTATGTGTTTGATTGTTAGTGTTTTGGGAATAAGAAAAGAGTGAAATAATTTTCGAAAATAATTTCAATTGCCTCTAGCTTTAGCTGGAGGTCAAAAAAAATTAGTGTCAAATTATGGCTTTAGCCAAATGAGATAATTTTGGCTAAAGCCCAAATCTTAATTTCTCATAAACCTCCAGCTAAAGCTGGAGGCAATAGATTTTTTTTTGCCACAGATTAAAAGGATTAAAAGGATTTTAATACGTTGAAATTCTTCTCATTTCAGATTAAAAAAATAATCTGTGGAAATTCTTTAAATCTGTGGCAAAAAAGCAATCAAAAAAAAATCACTCCGAAGAGTGATTTTAAGGGCAATATTTGTGGTTTTGGTTAGATAATTTCATCGTGAAGTTGAAAAAAACCGCGCATCGATTCGAGCGCTTTACTCATTTGGTTCCGGACCGTGTTTATCGAGATTCCGAGTTCCTCGCTTATTTCTTCGTAGCTCATTCCTTTTTTCCGAGACATTTTAAAAATCTGTCGCCGTTTGGGCGGGAGCTGTTTCATAGCTTGTTTTCGGAGTTTTTTGCAATCGGCTTCCCGAACAGCATAATCTCCGTATTCATGTGATTTCTGACTTTCGTAGAAAACGGCTTCTTTCAATAAAATTTCATTCGCAGCCTTATTCAAAACATTAAAAGCCTGATTTCTGGCAATTGTAAAAATGTAGGCTTTAAAAGATTGTTCTACATTCAAACTTTCGCGATTGAGCCAGACCTTCAAAAAAACATCCTGTACATTTTCCTCTGCAGCTTCTTTTGATTTTAGAAGACTGATGCTATATCCATAAATATCTTGGTGGAATAAATCAAAAAGTTGGCGAAAGGCTTTTTCGTTTCCTTTTTTGAGTTCACTTACCAATAATTTTTCACTATGGTTGGCCGCTTCTAACAATTTAATTTGCGTTTATTTAATTCCAATGGTATTAAACTATCAAAATGCGAGGTCTGATGTCTGACTTCATCGCAAATATATAAAAATAATATTCGCAACAAATTATATATAAAAAAACTTAATTCGGATTTTTTGTTAGTTTTTTAAAGAAAGAAACAAAAACTCTTGTTAAGTCGCAGTCGCACTAGTAAGTGTTATTTTGACGCTATTGCAAAATAAATTTTAATTATGAATTTGACTTTTGAGAATATTCTTATCTACGAAATATGAAATTTGGTCTTTTATCTCATTTTATTTCAAAAGAAAAATCCTTTTATCTATAGAAGACAAAAGGATTTTTAGTGTTATAAACTCTAATTTTATTTTAAAATTAGATATTTTCTAAATTAGTTTTTCAAGTCTTTAATTACTTTAAAAGCAACATCAACTTGATCTTCTCCAACTAAAATGGTAAACTCATTTGAAGTCGAAATTACCTCGTTGATGATGATTCCTTCCCAAGCCAAACGTTGGAAAATGAAGTAGTAAATACCAGGAACAACAATGTTTTCTTTTGGTAATTTTACTGTAATAGAAGCTAAATTATCTAATTTTTGGATTAATTTTTCTCTCATGAAATGTTT